>JAEXAJ010000080.1 GCA_023458215.1 Bacteroidota bacterium | reverse complement strand
TGCTTCAATACTTGTGCTTTCTGCGTCAGTGGAGGAGAAAAACCCGTACGCACCTTATCTATTGAGAGCATTCGAGAACGACTCCAACTGATTCATCAGCACGGCATAAAGAATGTACGTATACTCGATCGCACTTTCAATTACAACCCACGCAGAGCCAATGAGTTGCTTCAACTATTCTTAGAATTTGCTCCAGACATACATTTTCATTTGGAAATGCATCCGGCTTTATTGACCAATGAATTAAAACAAGCGCTGAAACAATTGCCTGAAGGATTGCTTCATCTCGAAGCCGGAATTCAAAGTTTACATGAGCCTGTTCTTCAAAAGAGTCGCCGCATAGGTAAGCTGGATGATGCGCTTGAAGGTTTAAAGTTTCTTTGTTCTCTTTCCAATATGGAAACCCATGCTGATCTTATTGCAGGGTTACCCTTATATAAGCTATCAGAGATATTTGAAGATGTGCGTACACTAGCAGAATACCACGCTGGAGAAATTCAATTAGAATCTTTAAAACTACTCCCTGGTACTGAGATGCGAAGAAAAGCTGAAGAGTTAGGTATCCAATACTCTCCTCTACCTCCATACGAGGTTTTGCAAACTCACGAAATAAGCGTCAGTGAATTACAAACCGCACGCCATTTATCACGTCTGTTGGATGGTTTCTACAATACACCTGCTTGGCAAGATATTACCCGCATGTTAATATTGAACGACGACAACTTTCTTCACCTGTTCTTAATACATCTGATACAAAGAAGTCTGATAGACCAACCGATGAGTTTGGAAAAACGAGGATTGATTCTTTATAAATTTTGTAAAATAAATTATCCTGTTTTTCAAACAGCAGTCAGCATTGCCTGGATAGAAGCCGGCATGTCTTTAAAGAAAATACCGGCAGAAAAAGTGAAAACGAAGCGCCTGATCCCACCCGAAAACTGGGAAGTGATTTATGGAAAATATAAAGAAAGCCTTCGCTTATGTTTCCTTCCAATAGACGAAAATGCAGAACAAGGTTATTGGTTTGGATATGAATCAGAAATACAAATGCCTAGACCCATATTCAAAGCAATAGGTACAAATCCATCTTTATAATATTCATTCAAAGCCAAATAAGATTGCAAAATCATCCATACAATTCCTAAATCATAAAAAGAAGAAGCACGATAAGAGCATACAACCTTTTATAATTCAAGCTATTACTACTTTGAGTCACATAAACTATTTTTTTGAGAAAGCATTAAACTCTTTTTTGGCCTATCTTTACAAATGAATTTATGATCGTATAATAAAAAAAGAGAAATGGAAACGCAATCTAAAATTCCTGTTACAGAAAGTATTTATTTAAAGGAGAATGAAGTATACTGTAGACATTTGTATGATGAAATTCTATATTTAGAAGCCTCAGGTAGTTATTGCTATATATATTTTTCCAATAACTTAAGAAAGGTGTTCGCTATATCACTTGCAGAATTACAAGAATATTTACCAACAGAGATATTCAATCGTACTCACCGCGCTTTCATCGTCAATATACATCATATAGAACGCATTCTTGGTAATACAATCTATATAGGTGAGGCAGAAATCCCCATTGGAAGAGAATATAGGAAAGATATTTTTTCTCGTTTAAATATAGT
Organism: Bacteroidota bacterium; assembly: GCA_023458215.1. The sequence goes on along the minus strand of JAEXAJ010000080.1, from coordinate 8,225 downwards.
AGGATTGTAGAATCATAAAATCCAATCTGTTTTCATCCGAGCTATACCTGCTCCGCTACTTCTCCGCTTCATCTTCGGTTAGGGGGATATATAGCAGACAAATAGCGGACAAGGTAGGGCTCAGATATATTTAGGACAAGGTAAAAGATTTATTATGACACAGTATCCGTATCATAAAATGTATCGGAGTTAATCTTTTTAAGATATTCTTTAGGAGTACAGCCTATTCGTTTTTTGAAACTGCTGTAAAAGGCATTTTGAGAATTAAAACCAGCCTCTTTATAGATTTCACGAAGATCAGTGGTAGCAGTCATACGCTGCTTTATATAATTTATACGATAATCGTTAACCCACTGATTAAAATTAACCCCCGAAGATTGATTGATACATGCTGATAATGTAGAACGATTCGAACTAAGTTTTTCAGCTAATATGTCCAATGTCAGCGTACTATTCAAGTAAAGTTTCTGCGATTCAAGCATTGTTCTTGCAGCCTGAAAAAGTTTTTCCTGGGGAGTGAGTTCTCGTTTCTTAGGAAGCGGGGGTACAGGCTGAGATAAATCAGTAGAGAGCAGTATTTCTCGTTCCCTATTCTCATAAAGTCTCTTATACTGTTTCTTTGTCTGCTGACGTTGATATATAATTATAACGAATAGAACTAAAAAAGTTATCGAAGCTCCCAAAAAGATAGATGATATGCGCTTCGCATTTTTAATTTCTTCATCCAGTTTTTCATTCTTATAAGTCAATTCTTGAATTTCAAATCTATCAACCCAATGTTTACTATCGAGACTTATTTTATTCTCATAATACATCCTTTGAATAGAATCTCGAAATGTCAATAGCTCAGTAGCTTTCTCATATTGCTTGGTTAATCGGCAAAAATCACTGTAACGACCAAGGGCTTCAATTTGCTTTTCCAAACGCTCCGGCTCAGAAACCGGTGTTTTCATTAAAGGCTCGACAAATTGAAAGGCTTCAAGTGCTTGTTGTAATTTCCCATTTTTCTGCAATAAAGAGGCATAGGAGGGATAGACGTACATAAAGTATAAAGGAAGGGTTTTATCACTTTCCTGAGATTTATCCATTACTCCCCAAATTTTTACTGCTTTATCTAAACAAAAAGCAGCAGAGTCTTCACAGTTCTCTGAAATATACGTTTCAGCCATCCGACAATAATACACCATTCCAAAACCTTTCTGAGACTTCTGATTCATTTGGTTTAAGTAAAAGCGTGCACTATCAGGTTTTTGAAGTTGCAAATAACTATTCGCTAGAATAATGTAAGTCGAAGAAGAAATATATTTAGTTACTGAGTCTAAATCAACTGTTCTACACATACTGACAACGTCATTATAACGCTTCAATTTATATGAGACATCAAGTATGGATGACAAATATATAAATTGCTGTTCAGTTAGTCCTTCAGCAGTTGCTTGAAAGTAGATATCATTTAACATTGAACGTCCTGTCTCTTGATCTCCTAATCTAATAAAATAAGTAGCTATTGTATAAAGATCTTCTATCATCAATGCACTTTTTCCAGCGTTACGATCTTCTTCTAATAAATCATATAAAAGAGAGATACTTTCTTTATATGATCCTTGTTTATTCAACAAATTGGCCTTTATTCGCCTTAGATTACTTAATTCTTCTTTTGATAAAGGATACTGAGTTTCCAGCTCTTCACATCGTTTTATTCCTTTTGAAGTTGCATTTGAAAAACCTAATTGACCTAACTTTTGATACAAAGCAATAAGTCTTTGCAATATTCTTTTTTGCTCTTTTTTTGAAGCAAAAGTAAATGCTTTAAGCAAAAGTCTCTCTTGCTTTTCTATTCCTAAAAAAGTTTCCTCATCATTAAACGATATACTTAACAATATTTTAACTTGCTGATGAGGAGATAAGGATTCTACCTCATGTAATAAAGAGTCAGAAGCAGAAGACAAGAGTGATACTGCTTCTAACTTTTTACTTAATATATTAACTTTTTCATCCATTCTATTTATACAACTGAGACAAAATAGGCAGAATAGAAATAAATGAAAAATCTTCATTCTAAAAATCATGTTAATACAATTGCTCCATAGGCACAAGCTGACGCACAATCACCGCAATGAGTACATAATCCTTCATATTTTATTAAAACAAGTTTTTTCTCTTCATTAAAATATAATAGTCCTTTTGTACAAGCATCAATACATTCACAACAAGTAGTACACTTACTAGGATTAATCGTCCATCTCCCCACCGGCATTGGATCCGAAACTAATTTTCCTTCATTGTTTTCCATAATTACGTAACTTTTAGTTTATAAATATTTGTCCCTCAAAAATACATATTCCATTTAGAATATCAAACCAACACATGTAACTATTTTCTTATTATTTTCATTTGACCGGCATTTATCTGAACACTCATAATCACCAGCTAATCGGAGATACCATGAAAAAGAAGAATTATGTGTATATGTAATAGAAAAATGCATATTGAGACGACCTGCTACTTCATAATCATAGTTATCTTGTAAAAGTCCGGTATTCTGCCATAACTTTATTTCTTCTGTGTCTTGACCGGGAGTAAACATACTTTTTTTCATCAGCGTTCCTCTTCCTATGCCATACTTTCCTCCAAAGGCACAATCAAGATAGGATGTATTGGAGAATACGAAATTGTGAGCATATGTAGTATAGATTGCAAGTCGATGAAGAGGTTGCGAATACCTTGCCGGATAAAATAGCAGTGCATTTTCCTGATACAAATAACTAAGGCCTGAGTAAAGAGAAAAGTGAGGATGCCATGCATCACGTAATTTGCGATATTTATAATTTAGTTCACACATCCCTAAGCACCGAGTAGACCGCAGTACTTTTCCATACGATTTCCAAACTCCGTTATCCTCTTGTTGTTGTAACGGATCATAATTATCCGTTTGCCCATACTTCACTTTCACTTCCCACTCATACTGATTATGGATAAAAGTTTTCTTCAGCTTTCCCAAGTAATTTATTTGCCAAAGGTCAGTTTCACCCTCTTTACGATCTCGTATCCTATTACTTTCTACATGCTGTATACCTATACTCCCTTCTATTTGCTGAAAGAAAGAAAAACGCCCCAAATTCAATTCCGCTTGTAAAGCTCCACCAAACTCTTGTCCCGAATAATACCACTTTATATTTTCATCTCTTGAAAGAGTTTTAAAATAATTCAACGGATACGCTACAAAAACAGGAAAAGTAGCATGTGTACCCATATTTTGATAATCTACTGTCTCTTTTCTATTTGCATAAAATAAAGAAAATCCCCAATTATAATTCTCTGCCTGATAACCTATTCCAGGAGTAAAAATCCATTCAGACCATTGATTCTTATTACGCGGATCTATTTTCTTTGCCACCATTTGTACTCGATAATCAAGTTGTGCTCCAAGTAACCAACGATTGTACACAGGCAAGGAAATAGCCCCCGCTATATGGTAGGCCTCATTACGTCGTCCCCCGCTTACAGAATCGCATAGATTTACAGACTGCCAATTATCATCAATCATACCATTCCAGTTTTGCCCGTTATTCTGATTTTGCTCATAATTCAACAGTCCATACAAAGCTACTCTCCCAAGCTTCTGAAAGGATTCGCTCAATACCGAATAAATATTCGACGAGCCAGGTAAAGAAGTCCTACCTAAATTGCCACTGCTATAACTATAACTAGCCTGCGCTATAGAAAAAGCATCAAAATGATTGAAAGACAATCCAACCGGATTTTTTCCATAAAGCCAATGATTATGTTCATAAACCTCCTGCATCGTAGGAATGTGCAGCGTATCAGATTGTGCAAAAACCACAACCGATACTCCCAGCAACAATCCTAGAAATGCAACTTTCAATCTCATTATACTCTCATTTTTTTAATAGTGGAACAGAAACTTCAAAATCCTCGGAAGCATTATTAGTATCTTGATAAATAGCTTGACCATTCGTACCCACACTTTTTTTACGAACAAGTGATTTCCCACAATAAGCTCCTTCCGGATTATAAACAGGAGTATGATTCAAGATATCAGGAACTCTTTTCAAAGTCATTTGGGCGGCACTTCTCACACATTCGACGCAATCAATAACCCATTCTTGAGGAATCGTCAAATAAAGTTTGCTTTGGTTAGAAGCCTGCGGACGGGGTTCACGGTTATTCAAGTCACTCACATAATCTTCTGCACTAACTCCCTGCAAACTAAAAATCATAAAAGTAGGTTCCCAAACAGGCAATGAGTACATCGAAGTATTTGGGTTAAGTTTTGCAATAAGCTTCATTGGAGTAACACCCGGTTGAATATCCTGACGGCTCAAACTCACATCCCAAAATCCCCAATCCACTCCTGACAAGTCAACAGAATTGGGATGTCCATATTCACCACCAGTATGATTGACGGCATTGGTCGCAATGGTTGTTTCAGCACCCGGAACTAAAGGATAATCCCTGCCGGCACCCGGGAATTGCCAAGTCAAATCATTTATTGGAATCTTCGACATATCGGTGTATTTCATCCAAGGAGACTCAATACTGTTTGCCGGATCAACCACCGCCATACATAATCCATCCAAGTAAACGGTCTCACCGGAATTATTATATAAGGTTACATATTGGTCCGATTGATACTCTTCGCCCATTTTACCGATGCATCCGCCATAATATATTTCTTTAATTACAATGGCATTCGTTTCCGAACGAGATAATTGTAACTCTACCAATTCCGAAACTTCTCCTTGTTGCGGCAATAAAGCCAAAGATTCTATTCTCCCGCTAAATATTAGCCCGGAAGTTGTCTGAAAATGAACAGAAGCTGTATAATAACCACTTTCCACATGAAAATTAGCAAGTCCGGCAGAAGAGCATTGCGATTTATACGTACTGCCTTGAGACTGGTTAGTTAAAATCACAGTCATTTCTTGAAAAGGTAAATTCGAATAACCTTCGGGAGGCAGTAGCTGAATATTTACCAGGCATGAACTTTGCTCATCTTCTGAACAGGAAGAAAAAAATAATAATAAAGCAATCAGTAAATAGTAAGTCGTTTTCATTGGATAATTATTTTTCACTTTTTGTTTATCTAAATTAATACCATTCTAAAATTGTATACTCACTTCAGCACCATAATAAAGTTCCGGATTTAAAAGTGAATATTGTTGTGTACTGCGCGCCAACTTTTTCGGATTAGACCGCGTCAGGTTATTAGCGCAGAATGCCACTGACACATGCTTCCCTATTTTCTTCGTAACCCTAAGATTCAATAAGAAATAAGGACCAAAAGAGTCTTCCAGAAAAGCGGTCGATGTACCGGCTTCCAGCACCAAATCTGCAAAACGCCTGTCAGTTGCCATTTCTTGAGTGAAGCGATGCAAATTACCTTCCCCATCCATAAAATACACCGGATTAAGGCGTTTTCGATATTCTGTATCTGTCATTGGATTGCCATCAATTCGGTTACCATTGCTGTCCGCCAAATAAATCGGATTATCATAGTTGCTTTCCATACTTCTACGCTGTTTATCCATCCATACAGCCTGCAATGTTAATGTAGTAATCAATCCGATACGGGGAATTTGAGTAATACATTGAAAACGGCTGCTACATAACTGCCATGTATGCAAATTGGCAAGCAAGCTAGCAGCCTCGTAAATGCCGACATAAGGATAAGGAGTCCCATTCAACTCAACTTGCGGATAAGAAGCCGAAAGAGTATTATTTTTCTCTTCTACTTTTATATAGCTTCCGCTAACCAGGAAAGAAGAATTCAGTCGTCTCCAATGTCCTAAGTCTAAGGTATATTCCAATCCTTCTTTACGCTGTTCGACACCATTCTGAGGACGCATGTATAAAGCAAAAGTAGCATTAGAAGTATAATCCAACAGCTTTCCATCATTTACCACTCCTTTATCTGTCAATTCCGGTTGTGCTCCTTTATCAATCAATGAAGTATAACGACGATAAGTAAAAGGTTCAGCCTGTTGTACCGTACAAAATCCATTACGTAGATGCTCCCTAAACCACACAATATCAGCAGTAAATCCCTTCATTTTAAGATTAACACCAAGTTCATATTTATTATTGACCGGCATGCGTAATTGAGGGTTAAAAGTTTTGTCCGTAATATATGTATGTAACACGGTCAAGCGCTGACCATTATCCACGTCGTTATAAGTAAAACAGTTTTTGTCCGTATAAGACAGATCCGGATAGAGATTGGCCAACACTGGCATTTTGCGCATCACCCCCCAACCGGCACGTATACTGAAACTATTAAAGTACCCATCTTCTTGCTGTTCCCATAACACTTGTCTGAGATTGGCACGTGGTTCTATAGTTGGGGCATAATGCATGGATTCAGTCTGCAAATAATTCAGACGGGCACCAACTTGTAGTTCAGTCCGCATCTTTCCGGTTCGAAGAACAGCTTTATTCTCTGCAAACGCAGTATAATTCCTCACAAAAGGAATATCGCGATACGAACGGGTACGTATTCCGATCAATTCCACCGGAGGAGAATGCGGATCAAAGTGAACACCTTTCCCTCGATTACCTTCCGTACCGATTCTTAGGCCCAAAGAAAGATGATTATACACCTTATTATATATAGAACTCCGAAGATTGGCTATTAAAGATGCATCAGCAGAAAACGGCTTCCCCTCCACTGAAAGATATGCAAAATAATTGGGTGAAAGAAAATGACCGACATGTTCACCAGCTTGCATTTCATAAGTAGTAACTTGCTGAGTACCCGAATTATAAACATTAGACTGATTCCTTTGATAGCCATACGTCATTCCGGCTTCATATTCAAGATTAGTCAGCCATGACTTCTTTAGATCCCACTGTCCATTTACCGAAAAAGAAACACCTTGGTTCACTGCCTTCTGATATTCCCCGTCCAACATATTAGCTCCTTTTTCATCCTTATCCTGCATGTGAAATCCTCTAAAGTTTGCACGAAATGTTGCTGAAGGAAAGTCTTTTGCATACGAAGCTTGTATCCCGATGCGTCGAAAGGTTTGCTCCGGCCGGCGGGCATCTTGAGTAGAAAGAGCATAATCTGCTCCCGCATAAAAGGTGCCTCCATGTGTACCTATACCTATTCCTTTACTTATAGAGAATAGTTTTTCGGTTGCAGTAAAACGTATTCCTGCTGTATAAGGTTGCAGTCCCGCTTTCGATTTTACCAACACCACACCACTGGTCACATCACCATAACGGACTGAAGGAACGCCTCTTATCACCTCCACACTTTCAATGGAAGAAGGAGCTATTGAACGTACATCAAACCCTGAAAGAGCAGAACTATTATACAACTTTCCTGCTTCTCCAAGAGCAGCCTGCTGCATATTCGAATTATTATTCATCCGCAAGCCGTCTACCAGTACGGCTGTCCCCAAAGCATTGGTAGGATCAGTATTTGATATACTACGAATTGTAAATGCTGCCGGTGTATTCAAATCCGGATTACGCGTCAACACTCCCGGCAGCAATTGTGTCAATCCGGACAGATCGGTTACTTGTATATGACGTATAGCATCTTGACCGATAACAGAGCGAGTATCCGGAGAATCCGATTGAGTTGCAATCACCACGACTTCCTGAAGGCGGATATTCCGTAAGGAATCATGATACAATATTTGTGTCTGTCCCTGTGCAAGACAAGTATCGGACAAGAAAATAAATAAAACACAAAATATATTATGAATATAGTCTATTCTCATCGTTTATGGAACAAAGAAAAACATTTTATTTCATCTTTGCACTATTAAATGTAAAATAAAGATAGATAATTCCTCCATATCACTTCTTTTTGAGTATATTTACAACAAAAAAGTAAAGAAATGCATCTACTTACCTTACAAATATTAACTATTAGTACTTCATTGCTTGCTTGGATTACAATTACTAGCTGCTGCCTGATACAACTACGATATTTCAAAAAAAAAGTAAATACCACCACATCAATTCTTCCTTTTTTATTAGGATTATGGGCTATAAGTACCTATACACTCTATGCATCTTTCATCCTTTGCCAAAGTCTCTCACTCATGCCTAGTTTTAACTGTTGGGCATTAACGTTACTTATTCCTTTGATTTATTTATATTACTACACCCAAATAACCGGAACTCAACCCCAAAAAGAACAATGGCTCCGGCATTTACTGCCTCCCGGAATACTAGCTATAGTATACATA
>JAEXAJ010000079.1 GCA_023458215.1 Bacteroidota bacterium | reverse complement strand
CTATTGATGAAAGCCGATCTTTCGTCTAAGGATGCTACGTTGACGTTCACCTTTACAACCCCCGATTATATGGAAAAAGAAGCGGCGGACAAACTAAAACCGTTCATTCGCCGCCCTATCACTTATGTTTGGAAAGAAGGAAAGTTTATTTTACTTTGATCTTGTCAAAACCTTCTCCGTAGACTCCAATGACAGCACTCTGTGATACAAATGCATTGGGGTCTATGTCTTTTATCAGCCGGAAGATGATGGTCGATTCCCGCTTTTTAGCAAGCACGAACAGCATCTTCTGTTCTTTTCCACTATAGAAACCCGAAGCATTGATAACGGTTGCACCTCGGTGGGGGTAAACATTGATATGCCTTGCAATCTCTTCGTACTTCTCGCTGATGATAAAGAACTGCACGGACTGGCGGGCACTGTTTACTACCTGGTCGAGTACAAAACTGCAAATGTAAAGTGTAACGTAACCATACACCACCTTTTCCCAATCCCTCAGCACAAAATAACTGGAAGAGATAATAATCAGATCGCATATCAACATCACTCTTCCCAGTGTAATGTCCCGGTATTTGTTAATAACAGCAGCGATGATATCTGTACCGCCCGTACTGCCATTCGACGTAAATGCAATACCAATACCACTACCGCAGAATGAAGCTCCTATTACACATGCCATAAAAGGTTGGTCGTGAAGCAGGGCAAGACCTTCCGTCAGTTTCTGAATAACCGAAAGGAAGAACGTTAGTGTAAATACCGCAAAGATCGTTTTGATACTGAACTTCCAACCTAAGATACGTATCGCAAGGAGCAACAAGGTAAAGTTGATAGCAAAGTACGTGTATTGTACAGGAAAACCTGTAGCGAAATAGACGATAGAAGCAATACCCGGTACGCCACCGGTAGTAATGTCATTAGGCAATAGAAATACAGTCCAGCCTATACCATACATAATCATGCCTAAAGCAATCATCAGATAATCTCTCAGCTCACGCATGGTTTTCTGCCGAGAAGGAACGCTTACAATTTTTTTCATTTTAATTTGATGAGGTTGTGAAATTTTCGGCAAAGATACAAAAGATATGTGGTTTTAATATTCTATGGTTTTATTTTCTTTTATATACGTTTTCCCTGAATTATGACCGTATTTTATTTTATTGGTCAAAAAAATATTTGGTGGAAAATGCAACCTTTACTTGTCTCTTTGCGTCTAATAAATAAAAAAGGAGGAATTATGAAACTGAATTTTTCAATGGATGAAATTTATACTAAAGTAGAAAAGTATATAAAGAAAGTAGGTCGCACTGCCGGGCGTCCTGTACTTACTACTTATTATGTAATGATTGCTGAGAGTACCCCGAAAAGCGAGCAAAATAATATTATGCTTGCCTTGATAGCAATAGTTATTCCTACTGGTATAGAAGACTTGCTGGGACAGATCTTTTGGGTTGGAAAAGGAGCTGCCGCAGTCTATGCCTATAAGAAAGTGAAGAAGTATATCACTCCCCAAATAGAAGATAAAGTAGAGGCTAAGTTGGATGAGTGGCTTCATGAAAATGTGACCGAGGTGAAGCCGATATATCTGGAATAGTTTTTCTATATATTCATTATTCAAAAGTGACGGCAGGACAACTACCGTCACTTTTGTTTTTACTGTTTCTTATTCAATAATCGCTTAGCTAAATATTTCCGTATCGGTTCATCGTATAACTTCAGACATAGATAAGCTAACAATATATTCCATGCATAGACACCTAAGGCAACTTGCCAGGTCTGTTCTAAAGTGAAAAGTTGATTCTTAATCAACCATGCGTAGAACAAATACATGAATGGATAATGTACCACGTAGATCGGATAAGAAATATCTCCCAAAAATTTGCATATCTTGGTTGACTTTTTATCTGTAGTACTTCCGGATGCTCCTAGCCAAACCAGGATAGGAAAAGCTATGATAACGCAAAATGCTTCATAAATACCATTCGTGCAGATCGGTTCTGCGCCTTCTAAATAAGGTACAGAGAATAGGGCAATCAGTGCGATTGTGCATATCCAAAAAGCTCCTTTCAACTTCACAGGCTTGAAGTTGCGCGACAAAAGCATACCCATAGAGAAGGGGAAAAGCATTCTTAATAATCCTCCTGCAAAGTTTACACCATCCAATGTCCATCCTACTCCCATATTTCCATAACCGGAGATATCAAAGATTGCAAATAATGCTAATGCCACTCCCAACAATACTGTTAATGCGGTTAATGCTTTATTTGACAAGCGGCGAATGAACAAGGCATAAAGGATATTGCCTATATATTCGAAAAACAACGACCAGCAAGGTCCGTTTAATGGAAACATTTCACCATTACCACGGACTTCATAGCCTACGCCCGGCATGGCCGGAATGAAGAATATCGTGCAGAGGAGGGATAGCATGATCATTGAGAGAGCGATATGTGTTCCGTCCCATTGTACACATCCCTGTATACAGAACGTAACGGCACCCAGAACGGCACCCATGACCACCATAGGATGAAGGCGTATCAGCCGTCGTTTGAAGAAGTTTTTCATAGTGAGCCCTTTACCCCATCGGTCATCATAAGCATAACCGATAACGAAACCTGAGAGGATAAAGAAAAAATCCACGGCTAGATATCCGTGATTGAAGGTTTCAATAATACCCCCGCCGGCAAAAGCGTAACCTTCGAATATATGATACCATATAACCATAAGGGCTGCCACACCACGAAGTCCGTCAAGAAGATCATAATGTGCTTTGGTGTCTGCAAAAGCTGAAGATGAAATATTCGACATCTGTTTTTCTATAGTTTGATTAATGTTTTCGGATGTCAAAGATACGGCATGCGAAACAAAGTTCTTTTGCTTAAAAGCAAAAAAACGGCAGATATCTATTTTTGGGCACGTACCCGACTGAGTGTATAGATGGAAATACCTAGAAATGCTGCTATATACTTTAGCTTTACCCGGTTTATCAGTCCGGGGTAACGGCGATTGAACTGTTCGTATCGCTCTTTAGGCGGAAGTTGAAGTCTCTCCACAAACATGTGACTAAGCTCCTTGTTCACATTCTGATGCAAGATTCTTCCCCAGTTGGCTATATCGATGTAGGTTTCGTAAAGTGCATTCAGCTTGTCTATATGGATGACGTAGATCTTGCAGTCTGAAAGCGTTTCAATACTTTCTATAGACGGCTGTTGGTAATACAATGAATCCATACCGAAGGTGACGTCTCCTTCTTGGCTGAACCATGTAGTGGTATCTTGTCCGTCATGATGGAATACGGAACGGGTAACTCCTTCCTCAATGAAATAAACCAAACGGTCAGTCACCCCCGATTGTACTAAATAGGTACCTTTAGGGTAGTATCTTACCTGCATATTCACCAACAATGCCTGAAGTGCTTCGTCGGAGACCGGATAGATTTGCCTGATTTTGTTGATGATGTTATTCATAGGGGAGTATTCATTATTATAAAGAAGAAATCCTGAGAGCCAAGCTTGACTTTCAGGATTCTTTTGAGAGCGGAAGACGGGGCTCAAACCCGCGACCCTCAGCTTGGAAGGCTAATGCTCTATCAACTGAGCTACTTCCGCAATTTTTGTGGGCGAAGATGGATTCGAACCACCGAAGTCGTAAGACAACTGAGTTACAGTCAGTCCCATTTGGCCACTCTGGTATTCGCCCTTTTGCTTTTTCGAAACTTGGCTTAGTAGCTTTGTTTCTCAATTGCGAGTGCAAAGATACGACTATTTTTGTAAACTCCAAGCAAAATCGATCATTTTTATTGCAGTAATTGCACATTCGTCACCTTTATTACCAAGTTTGCCACCGGCGCGGTCTTCGGCTTGCTCCATCGTATTAGTGGTAATTAGTCCGTAAATAACTGGTATATCGCCACTTGCATTCAATTGAGTGATTCCTTGTGTAGCGCCCATACAAACATAATCAAAATGTGGAGTGTCGCCTCTTACTACACAACCAATAGCAATTACTGCATCAACTTCGCTGTATTCTATAAGTTGATTGGCTCCGAAAGTTAGTTCGAAACTGCCGGGTACGGTTTTTACCATGATGTTTTCATCTTTTGCTCCGTGTTTTTTCAGAGTGTTTATCGCACCATCCAAAAGCGCACCGGTTATATTGAAATTCCATTCAGATACAACAATTCCGAACTTCATCTTTTCAGCGTTAGGTACAGAATTGAAATCGTAGTCTGAGAGGTTGTGATAAGCTGTTGCCATAATGAATTAAAATTAAGAGTTAAAAATAAAAGGGAGAGGAGAAGGAAATAATGAAGGCACGGATTACACGAATATCACGCTTTCAGCGTTTTCCGTATAATCCGTGCCTTTACTGTTTTATATGAGTATATTACTTCTTCAGCAATTTGGCTTGCTCGATGTATTTATCGATGTCCATAGCTTGGTATGAACGGAAGTATTTATCCTTAATGGTAGTATATGCTTTGATAGCATCGTCATACTTACCTTGTTTAACCATAATTTCACCGGCTTGCATCAAGAAGATGGGGCTAAGTGTATTGTTATCTGCTTCGCTGGCTGCCTTCATTAACATAGAAGAAGCTTTGTCTAACTGGCCGAGTTGTGCATAGCAGTTACCCAAAGCACCCTTCATGGCAGGAGCTACCATTTGGTCGTTTCCGTCGAAGCTATCCAATGCTTTCACGGCTTCATCAAATTTTCCAAGGTGTGCATAGCAGATTCCCATATAAGCCTTTGCCAGATTAGCTGCTTTTGTTCCACTGAATTCATCGGCAATTTTAGCAAAACCTACGTAACCGATGCTGTCGCCGTTCAGCGCTTGTGCATAGGCATCTGCTTCGAAGTACTCCTGTCCTTTGAATAAGGCAGCTTGAGCTTTTTCTTCGCGAGGATCAGCATAGAGGTTCTTGTACATAACTATGCCTGCTATAATAATGATTACAGCTACTACGGCACCGTTGATTGCTTTTTTGTTTTTAATAAAAAATGCCTCTGATTGTGTCAGTGCGTCTTCCACGTTTAAGGCTTCATTAGTCTTTTTTTGTTCTGCCATTTTTATATATTCTTTTTGTTATTATTCTTAATATAGCTATTTCGACCCGCAAAAGTAACTTTTTTATGTTT
>JAEXAJ010000078.1 GCA_023458215.1 Bacteroidota bacterium | reverse complement strand
AGCTTATCCGAGCCAAAACTATAATTATAATTATTATGCAAATGGATGGGCACCGATCTTCAATCAGCAATTCCATACTCGTACAAATAGTATCTATGATGCTTATGCATGGTACTATTATTATACGCTTATAGGCAATGCTAACACAATTATTGTCAATATTGATGCTGCCGAAGGTCCTGATAGTGAAAAGCAGTTTATCAAAGCTTCTGCTTTAACATTCCGTGCTTATGCTTTTGAAAAGCTGATACATTATTACTGTTATCGCTGGCAAGACTCTAATAATGGAGCTTCTCAAGGACTGGTTCTTCGGTTAGACGAATCTACAGGAGGTATGCCCTACTCTACATTAGCACAAACTTATGCACAGATCTACAACGATTTAGATAATGCAATTTCTCTTTTTGAAGATAGCGGAATAGATCGTAAAGATGGAGAAGTATGGATTCCGAATATAAATGTAGCACATGCCGTGTATGCTCGTGCCGCTTTGACCAAGCAAGATTACAGCAAAGCTCTTTCAGAGGCTAAACTGGCTCGTAAAGGATATCCTTTGATGAGCAGCGCCGATTATAAAGCCGGTTTCTGCAACCCTACAAGTGAATGGCTATTCGGTAGTTTTGGTAGTGCACAAGAAAATAACTGGTACTGGAGCTATGGCACCCAGTATGCTTGCAATGGTTATTATGCTAATGCAGAAGGCTCTCCCAATGGTGCAGGATCAATTGGTCGTGAACTTATTAACCGTATTCCTAATCAAGATACACGTAAAGCATTGTTTTTATCAGAAGATAAATTCCCAGGCTACGACTGGAACAACGAGGATGTCATAGATCCTGATTATGCTATATTTTACGATGACAACTTGATAAGCGATGCCGCTGCTTATATTAAGAAAAATGCGGTCTCCGGTTTAGATGCTCCTTATCAAGCTGGCTATTATTACCTGGGTGCTCAATTAAAATTCTATGTATTTGATACTCCGGGGGTATCTTATTTACCATTCATTCGTTCTTCGGAAATGGTATTGGTAGAGGCAGAAGCTAACTACTACTTAAACGACGCTCCTGCCGCACAAGCTGCTTTGGTAGAATTGAATGCTACTTCTGGCCGTAACCCTGAATATACTTGCACAAAGACCGGTGATGATCTTTGGAACGAAATTATGGATTATCGCGAGGTAGAGCTTTGGGGCGAAGGAGCTGCATGGAGTGATTACAAACGCTGGAATCGCCCTGTAGTACGTACAACTATTGCACAAGGTGGTAATGCATACCCTTCAGTTGCAATTACAATTCCTGCAGACGGTGCCAATAAATGGACATGGGATGTTCCTTTGAATGAAACAGACTATAATGATGAGCTCAACTTAGGAGGTAAATAAAAGGAGTTAGAGCAGCTCTTATAATAAAACAGGGGATGTGAAGTAAGAATGACATATCCCCTGTTTCATTTTATATATAGAATGAAAAACAAATTAAAGTACTCTTGCAACCCCTTCTTTCAATATATCTATTAATATCGGCTTTGCTCCACTAACAAAACACTCAACGGCAATAACCATCAGAATAAGACCCATTAAACGCATCATTACATTATTTCCTGTTTCACCTAAAACCTTCACCAGTCGGGTTGAAGCACGCAATATAAAGAAAGTAATCAAATAGATAAAAGCAATCATACCTATTAGCACTCCTTTCATTTCAAACGAGTCGGCATCCTGCATCAAAACGATTGCATTTGCTATAGCACCCGGACCACATAGCATCGGTATGCCTAGAGGTGTTATAGAAATATCATCAGCATAAGTTTTAATTTCCTCATCTTTCAGTTTCATTGGCGTATAACGTGCTTGTAGCATATCGTAGCCTATCTTGAAGATAATCACACCGCCAGCAATGCGGAAACCATTCGTAGAGATACCGAAGAATTTGAAAAGAAATTGCCCGGCAAAAGCAAAAACCATAATTGTAACAAAAGCAACCAATGTGGCACGCGAAACCACTGCTTGTCTCTCCTTATCCGTCATACCATGTGTCATGGTTAAGAAAACCGGCATAGTACCGAGAGGGTTGGTCAACGTGAAAAATGATGTAAAACAAAGCAAAGCGAAAGGTAAGATCGTTTCCATAGCTATATATTATACGTTTCTACTGACAAAAATACAACTAAATCTTACAATGTCACAAAATTTGCATTAAATCTTTCAAGTTAGTTATCAGATAGGTGGGGCGAAAAGGAAGTCCTGTTTTACCATTCACATTATAAAACGCCTGATGCATACCCACATTTTTTGCTCCGGTTATATCATTCTCCCAACTATCACCTATCATTAGTGAATTATTCAATTCGGATTGAGTGGCTGAAAGTGCAAAATGAAATATTTCCGGCCAAGGTTTCAGTACTCCGATATCATCCGACAGAATAACTTTTTTAAAGTAGTGAGCAATACCCGCCGAACGCATTTTATGGCATTGAAGTTCCTGAAAGCCATTAGAAAGAATATATAAGTTATATTTACCCGATAAATATTCCAACACTTCCTTTGCGAACGGCATTAATTTACTTTTAGTGGGGATTACAGAAAAGAAATCATCAGAAAAGGCTTTTGCTAATGCCGCATCTGCCGCACCAACAGCTTCCAGTGGATACAGAAAACGTTGGTGATTCAGGTCCTCTTTTGTAATCCGGCCATTACCATATTCTGCCCACAACTCCAAATTACGGTCTTCATAAATTTTATAATAATGCTCGAAAGATTCAAAATAACGATCGTAATGATACTTAAAATACATTTCTTCAAATGTATCATGTGCATTCTCTGAAAAAGCCCACAAAGTATCGTCAAGATCAAAAAACAGATTTTTATATGAATAAGCCATAGACTATCTATAAGACTAAAAAGAAATTGCCGCAGAACTACGCAGAGAAAGTATTCTCTGCATAAATCTGCAGCAACTTATTATTCGATTAAAAATACACAATAAAGTGCTACTTCACTTGGATTACCAAATACTTAGATACACTCCAAAATTCTTTGGGATTGGTGATTTTCAAGGTGAGTTGTCCCTTATCATCTTTTTCCAAAGAGTAAGATCCTGTCGGCTGAGTCGTCAATATTTCAGCATCCTTAGAATACAATTTGATTTCTTTTGTAGTACGGATATCCACTTGTGTAAAGTAGTCTTTGTTGATATCTCCGTCTTTCAGAACCTGTCCCTTCTTGAAGAGTCCGGTATTTGTCAAGATCTTCTGATCCTTCAACTCTTTCTTTGTTCCGAAAACAAACCAAGCACTATTCAGAGCCTTGTCTTGCTCGGAAACGGTCTTAGATTTTGCTTCATTCTCAGCAGACAACATTTCCTTATCAGCAGACAATCCGGTCACAGCAGCATCCAATTCTTGAATACGGATATTTTTAGAAGCCAATTCTGCTTGCAATTCTTCTATACGTTGAGTCTTAGCTACTAATTCCTGAGTCAAAGATTCAACAGCCTTCTTCAATTGTGCAGAATTATTCTTGGTACTTTTCAGCATGGCTTGCAATTTGGAAATCTGTTCCTTGTTTTCTTCCATCTGTTTACGGATGAATTCAATATCAGAAGTAATCTGCTCTTTAGCGCTCAAAGAACCCTCTGCCACAGCACCCCGTTGTAAATCTACACGGCTTTCGGCAGCATTGATTTGACGAAATCCTTCAGAAATATCATTAAAAGTTCCCATCATCTCATCCAATTCAGCATTGCGCTGTGTCAGTTCCATCAATAGAGAATCATTTTCAGCTTTCAACTGGTCTTTACTACCACCTGAAAAACCATTACACGATGCCATTACAGCACCGCATACAATCAAAACAGCTAACTTTTTCATACGCTTTTAATTTACGTTTTGTTAATGAAGTTATTTAATCGTCTATTCCTGCTACTACAATTACTATTTCGCCACGAGGCTCATTAGTTGTAAAATGTTCAATCAACTCTGCCAAAGTTCCACGAACGGTTTCTTCATGCATTTTAGAAATCTCTCGCGAAACAGATGCCTGACGTTCTACACCAAAATGTTCAGCAAATTGCGTCAAGGCTTTTACCAATCTATGGGGCGACTCGTAAAAAACCATCGTACGGTATTCTTGCGCCAATGTTTTTAAGCGTGTCATGCGTCCTTTCTTTTGTGGAAGAAATCCTTCAAAACAGAACTTCTCATTCGGCAATCCGGATGCGACCAACGCCGGAACAAAAGCAGTCGCTCCCGGCAGGCATTGCACTTCGATGCCGTTACGAACACACTCTCTTACTACCAAGAAGCCAGGATCTGAGATTCCAGGTGTACCTGCATCAGAAATCAGAGCCACCGTTTCGCCACCCTTTATTCTATTAACAACACTTTCCACCATTTTATGTTCATTAAATTTATGGTGGGATTGCATTGAGTTCTTTATTTCAAAATGTTTTAGCAAAATCCCTGATGTGCGGGTATCTTCAGCAAGTATCAAGTCGGCCTCCTTCAATATTCGGATAGCACGAAAAGTCATATCTTCCAAATTTCCTACCGGAGTAGGTACTACATAAAGCTTTCCCATATTCAGCGATGAATTAACTAAAGTATTTTTTGAGAAGTTCCATGAAATCAACTACAGCTTCATTTTCCTCATCCGGTTGTACTTCTGAATTGAAAATAGATATTGCTTTATCCAGATTGGGGGCTTCACCCAATCGACGCACTATCTCATTCATACGCAATGTATCACCGCCAAACAGTTCACGAGTAAATCGAAAAGAGTCATTCAAACTAATAGCATGACGAAGATCTTTGGAGGGTTTAATACATTCTGCCAGAATAGGTGAAGATGTAACTACTGGAGATAATACAGGCTCAACAACACCGGCAACAGGTTGTTCCTCCTCATTATTAATAACACGAGTCACGATCGGATCAATTTCAGGCACTTCATCCAATTTTCTTTGTAGTTCATCCAAGCGCATTTTCATCTGCTGAATACTACGTTTTGCTACTACCCGCAACGCCGAATTGGTATCACCTGCAATAGCCTGCATCAAACATTTCAATTCCTGAATGTCCAGTTCTATGTCGTTAAGTAAGGTTTGCATATTTCCAACACACTCCATGTTAATGCCGCAAATGTAGAAATAAATAATGAAAAAATCTCTGAAAGCCAACAAAAGTATTACTTTTGCGCAAAATATAACACCTTAAACCATGGTAGTATTCTCGGAAGATCATATACAAGAAACCAAACGAAGAGGAAGAATTGAAGTCATTTGTGGCTCCATGTTCTCAGGCAAAACAGAGGAATTAATACGGCGATTAAAGCGTGCTAAATTTGCCAAACAACGAGTGGAAATATATAAACCAGCCATAGATATACGTTATTCTGATGCAGATGTAGTATCTCATGATAGTCATTCAATAGCCTCCACTCCAATCGATTCGTCTGCAAGTATTTTGTTATTTACTTCTGAAATCGACGTTGTAGGTATTGACGAAGCACAATTCTTTGATAATGGTTTAATTGATGTGTGCAATCAACTTGCAAACAATGGAATACGCGTCATTATAGCCGGACTGGATATGGATTTCCGTGGGGTACCATTCGGTCCTATGCCAGGGCTATGCGCTATTGCCGATGAGGTATCCAAGGTACACGCCATTTGTGTAAAATGTGGACAATTGGCTTCATTCTCGCATCGTACTGTAAAAAACGACAAGCAAGTTTTGCTCGGTGAAACTGCTGAATACGAGCCCTTGTGTAGGGAATGCTATCAGCAGGCTATCAAAGAAGATCAAAGGAGCAAACAGCAATAATCCAAATTAATAAAATTAGAGTCTTATGGAGCGTAAAAAGATTACATTCGACAGTTTTATACGTGGTGTCATACTCGGACTTATTATCATTGGCATACTTATGCTCCTTAAACGCTTAAGTGGTGTATTGCTACCTTTCTTTATTGCATGGCTCATTGCTTACTTAATATACCCTTTGGTCACATTTTTCCAATATAAACTAAAACTAAAGTATCGAATTATTTCTATATTTTGTGCCCTATTCACTCTTTTGTTAGTCTGCGGAACAGCATTCTATTTACTTGTTCCTCCCATGATCCAGGAATTCGGACGGGTACAAGACCTTTTGATTGAATATTTTTCCGGTGGATCTTACAATAGCAACGTTCCTAAAACTTTATCTGAATTTCTTCGTGAAAATATCGATTCAGAACTCATCACCCGGCTTTTCAAAGAAGAGGGTTTATTGGATGCCATAAAAGAAGGTGTCCCCCGGTTATGGGCACTATTATCAGAATCAATAAACTTATTATTCAGCTTCTTTACATTCTTCATTATACTACTATATATTGTTTTTATACTGTTAGATTATGAAAGTATTTCTGAAGGTTGGACTCATCTTATACCACAAAAATACCGTCCTTTCGTTGTAGAACTATTAAACGACGTGAAAGATGGCATGAATAAATATTTTCGGGGACAGGCATTTGTAGCCCTTTGTGTGGGTATCCTTTTCAGCATAGGATTCCTTATAATAGATTTTCCGCTAGCAATAGGTTTAGGCCTCTTTATTGGTGCTTTAAACATGGTGCCTTATTTGCAAATTATCGGATTTGTCCCTACAATTATACTTGCCATTCTAAAAGCGTCAGATACAGGAGGTAACTTTTGGCTAATCATAGCCTCAGCCACAGCCGTATTTGCAGTTGTGCAAGCCATCCAAGACGGAATTATTGTCCCGCGTGTTATGGGCAGGATAACAGGATTGAATCCGGCCATTATCCTGCTATCACTATCTATTTGGGGCTCATTAATGGGTATGTTAGGAATGATTATTGCCCTTCCTCTTACGACTCTAATGATTTCATACTATCAACGTTTCATCATTAATAAAGAAAATTTTCGCAGCATAGAATCTCCTGATAATCAATAAAAAAAGAGTTTACAACGCAATTAATGCAAACTTTTTCTTATAATTCCCTTGCATTTTAAATAAAAGTGCCTATCTTTGCACCCGCTTAACAGCAATAAAGGATTGATTCGCTAGCTCAGCAGGTAGAGCACAACACTTTTAATGTTGGGGTCTTGGGTTCGAGCCCCAAGCGGATCACTGAAAGACAAGTCAAAACAAGACTTAAAGAAGACAACTCCTACAATATCAAGGTATTGCAGGAGTTTTTTCTTTGTATAATGTCCGTGACCAAAGACACGAAAAGGGATCAACGTAAGAATCTGAGGGCTTTCGTTTTTATGCATATAATTTAGTCAATCTGTACAAGAAGAACGCTTTATCTCTTACTCCTCTAAACTGTGCCCTAAATGCTTTAATCTTCGCATTAAATG
>JAEXAJ010000077.1 GCA_023458215.1 Bacteroidota bacterium | reverse complement strand
ACTAATTTTTTCATTTTCTTTACTTTTTAAAACGTAATACAATCAATTGCTTTATTAAAACGATGCAAAGGTATGTACTTTTTCAATATGTTGTTCTCGAAAACCCAACTTTTTTTATATTTTTTTTCGAGGATAGGTGCTTTTGATACTTATTTATATGTTTTACAACATGTTAGTCTTCAGCGATGCTATTGTATAAATACCTCTTTATACTTCTTTTCGGGGTTTTCTCAAACTCAGTAGGATAAAGTTGGATTTGACTTACTTTCTCATAGGCAGCCACACTATTGTTCAGGTTCTTGAGATTCTCGTCCATAATGGTTTTTAAGTTGTCCGGTTGATTCAGTCCTAAGGAGTCCAAGGCTTCATAATCGGCATAGACCAATGCTACTAATTTCTTATTACGCTCAATTACCAGACTCTCCAGCACGAAAGGCATGTTGTTAAGTCGGGCTTCTATTTCTTCGGGGAAGATATTCTGTCCGCTGGAACTGAGAATCATGGTTTTACTACGTCCACGAATAAAGAGATTATTGTTCTCGTCCAGTGTGCCCAAGTCGCCGGTACGCAGCCATCCGTCTTCGGTAAAAACTTCTTTGGTAGCTTCGGGATTTTTGTAGTAACCTGCCATCACATTTTCACCACGTACTTGTATTTCGCCAAGTTTATCTTCGGGGTTTTCTTTATAGATGCGGGCTTCCATAATATCGAGCACGCGTCCCGAAGAAGTCGGTACGAATTCATTCCAGGGAGCATAACTGATGAGCGGGGCGCATTCGGTCATGCCATAACCAATGGTGAAGGGAAATTTAATGCGATAGAAGAATTCTTCCACTTCCGGGTTTATTGCCGCACCGCCAATAATAACCTCTTTGAAACGTCCTCCCAGGGCATCAATCAACTTTTTGCGTATCTGGCCATAAATTTGTCCGTCCAGCAAAGGGATACTGAGTGCCCATTTCATGGACTTCTTATTAATAATAGGTTGGATTACATTCTTATATATCTTTTCGATAACAAGTGGAACGGTAATAATTAGGTTAGGCTTTACTTCTTCGAAAGCCTTCATCAGAATCTTTGGAGAAGGCACTTTGCCTAATAGGGTGACATGGGTACCTACAGCGGTGGCGGTCAGAAAATCGAATGCACAACCGTAGGCATGTGCCAGAGGCAGGAAGGAAAGCACTTTGTCTCCTTTCCTTAATAATTCGGTACGGATGCCGAAGGTGACATTCCCTGCCAGGTTATTACCCGTCAGCATGACGCCTTTGCTAAATCCGGTTGTCCCCGAAGTATAATTCAGCAACATAACCTTATCGTTGGAAAGATCGGTATAGACCACGTTTCCTTTTTGGAAACCTTTAGGGTAAAGTGTCGCCATTTCCCGATCCCATCGGGTAATGAATCGTTGAATAGTCTCTCCGTCACGTTGGTATAGGCATCGGAAATCGCTTAATGAAAAAACGCCGCGTAAGCCGGTCAGCCGTTCTTCTTCCAAGTGTTCCCAAATGGCATCGCTGGTGAAAAGGAACACCGATTCGGAGTGGTTTACAATATGGTGAACGTCGTTGGGGTTGAAATCCTGCAAGATAGGAACTACAATGGCACCATAGGTAACCGTAGCCATATAAGCGATGCACCAACGGGCGTTGTTTTTGCCGATAATCGCTATCTTATCGCCCCGGCGCAGGCTGCAATATTTGAACAGAAGATGCAATTTTGCAATCTCTTTGGCTACCTCCCCGTATGTATAACTCTCGTTATCTTCATAATCTGTGTAACAAGGGAGGTCCCAGTTTTCGCGGAAACTATTCTCATATAGTTTGATGAAATTCTCTTGTATCATTGCACGTTTTTTGATGATTTGTGCAAAAGTAGGAAAATTCTAATAATATGCGTAACTTTGCGCCGTAAAAATGTGTTTATAAACTCATGATAGATACCAATATATTTCAAGATAAGACAGCGGTTTACTATACGTTGGGGTGCAAACTGAACTTCTCGGAGACCTCCACCATAGGTAAGATTTTGCGGGAAGCGGGCGTACGTACGGCGCGTAAAGGAGAGAAAGCGGATATTTGTGTGGTGAATACTTGTTCGGTGACGGAGGTTGCAGACAAGAAATGCCGCCAGGCTATCCATAAACTGGTGAAACAGCATCCCGGAGCTTTTGTGGTAGTGACCGGTTGCTACGCCCAACTCAAACCGGAAGCAGTTGCCGAGATAGAAGGCGTTGATGTAGTATTGGGTGCGGAGCAGAAGAAAGATTTGCTTCAGTACCTAGGCAATCTGCAAAAGCATGAAGTGGGAGAGGCTTATACCTCGGCTTTAAAAGATATCCATTCGTTTGCTCCTTCCTGTTCGCGGGGAGACCGTACCCGCTTCTTCCTGAAAGTGCAGGATGGCTGCGATTACTATTGTTCCTATTGTACCATACCTTTTGCGCGTGGCCGTAGCCGCAACGGTGACATTGCTTCCATGGTCGAACAAGCTCGCCAGGCAGCCGCCGAAGGTGGAAAAGAGATTGTGCTGACCGGAGTGAATATCGGTGACTTCGGCAAAACTACCGGAGAAACTTTCTTCGACCTGGTGAAGGCGCTGGATGAAGTGGAAGGTATCGAACGTTACCGTATCTCTTCCATAGAACCTAATCTGCTGACGGATGAAATTATAGAATACGTATCCCGTTCACGCCGTTTCATGCCTCACTTCCATATTCCGTTGCAATCGGGTAGTGATGATGTCTTGAAGTTGATGCGCCGCCGATATGATACGGCTCTGTTTGCATCGAAGATTAAGAAGATAAAAGAAGTAATGCCCGACTCTTTCATTGGCGTAGATGTGATAGTCGGTACCCGTGGTGAGACGGAAGAGTATTTTGAACAGGCATACCAATTTATAAAGAGCCTGGACATCACGCAACTCCATGTGTTCAGTTACTCCGAACGCCCCGGCACACAAGCTTTGAAAATAGACCACGTGGTGACTCCCGCCGAGAAACACCTTCGGAGCCAACGCTTGTTGGAGCTTTCGGAAGAAAAAACACGGGCTTTCTATTCACGGCATATCGGCCAAACCATGCCCGTTTTGCTGGAGCGGTCTAAACCGGGGACACCTATGCACGGCTTTACTTCCAATTACATTCGTGTGGAAGTACCGCATGACGATGCTTTGGATAATCAAGTGGTCGCAGTTCGTCTGGGTGATTTCAACGAAGACGGTTCTGCATTGCTGGGGGTGGTAATTGATTAATAATATGTGATTAGCAAAGAATGAAATCGAAGATTATCTATTGGTTAACCTATACGGGCATGTGGCTTTTGGCCTTGCTGCCTTTCAGGGTACTGTATATCCTTTCTGATGGTTTGTATTTCCTGATGCGTCATGTGGTACACTACCGGAAGCGGATAGTACGCCGTAATCTTCATCGTTCTTTCCCGGAAAAGACAGAGGCGGAATTGCGCGAGATAGAACGAAAATTCTATCATTATATCTGCGATTATATGCTCGAGGAGGTCAAGATGCTGCGAATGTCTTTCGAGGAACTTTGCAGTCGTATGGAATATGGAAATACCGAAGAATATCTTGCAATGACCGAGAAACATGGGGGGATTGTGGTACTGATACCCCATTATGCCAACTTCGAATGGCTGATAGGGATGGGAAGTATCATGCGTCCCGAAGATGTGCCGGTGCAAGTTTACAAACCCTTGCGCAACGTATATCTGAACGAGATGTTCAAACTCATCCGTGCGCGCTTTGGTGGCTACAATGTGCCGAAGCATTCCACCGCCCGCGAAGTAATCAAGCTGCGTCGTGAGGGCAAGCACATGGTTGTAGGATTGATAACCGATCAATCTCCCAATATCAGTGAAGCCCACCATTGGACTACTTTCCTCCACCAGGATACCGTGTTTATGGATGGTGCCGAACGAATAGCCAAGCTGATGAACTTCCCCGTGTTCTATTGCGAGCTGCAAAGAACGGCTAGGGGACATTGCAAAGCCTGCTTCGAACTACTGACCGAGACACCCAAGCAAACGCCCGACGGCGAGATTACCGAACTCTTTGTCCGTCGTCTCGAGCAAACCATTCGTCGTGAACCCGCTTACTGGTTTTGGTCTCATAAACGTTGGAAACTAAAACGTGAAAATACGGTGCGACATGGATAAGATAGCAGTTGTCATACTGAACTGGAACGGATGCGAGATGCTTCGTTCCTTCCTGCCTTCTGTCGTGCGCTTCTCGGAGGCGGATGGCGGTGTAGTATATGTAGCCGATAATGGTTCTACGGATGCTTCGGTGGAGATGCTTCGGCGTGAATTTCCAACCGTGCGCCTTATTATATTGAAGGATAACAATGGCTTTGCCGACGGATACAACCTGGCATTGAAACAGGTCGATGCCGAATATGTTGTGTTGCTGAACTCCGATGTGGAAGTGACCGAACACTGGCTTGCTCCACTTGTTGCCTTTATGGATGCTCATCCGGAAGTAGCAGCCTGCCAACCGAAGATACGTAGCTGGCGGCAAAAAGAGCAGTTTGAATATGCAGGAGCAGCCGGCGGATTCATCGACTGTTACGGATATCCCTTCTGCCGCGGACGCATTTTTGGGGTAGTGGAGGCTGACAGCGGCCAATATGATACAGTTATACCCATCTTTTGGGCTACAGGCGCCGCCTTGTTCATTCGTCTGAAAGATTATTGGGAAGCCGGCGGACTCGATGGCCGCTTCTTTGCCCACATGGAAGAGATAGATTTGTGTTGGCGACTTCGTTCCCGTGGGCGGCAGTTGGTATGTGTGCCTCAAAGTGTAGTTTTCCATGTAGGTGGAGCCACCTTGAAAAAGGAAAACCCGCATAAGACATTTCTTAATTTCCGAAATAACCTTGTAATGCTTTACAAGAATTTGCCGCAAGAAGAATTAGTGCCGGTTATGCGTATGCGTGCTATACTCGACTACACAGCGGCTCTAAGTTTCGTCTTGAAAGGTCAGATATCTAATGCTTTAGCTGTGCTTCGCGCACGTCGTTCGTACGTATCTCTTCGACCTTCCTTCGCTGCATCCCGTGAAGAGAATCTTAAAAAAACATGTCTTACCGTGATACCCGAACGGACAAAAAGCAGTATCTTGGCACAGTTTTATTTGCATGGCAAGAAGTTCTTTTCACAATTATAAGAACTCTTACCTGTTTCAGATTGTTTTACCGTTAAAGGTATTTACTTATGGGAAAATTAGTTAGAAAAATTGGATTAGTGGCACACGACGCCATGAAGAAAGACCTCATAGAATGGGCGCTTTGGAACTCAGAACTATTGATGGGGCACAAATTTTATTGTACAGGTACAACGGGTACTCTTATCCTTGAGGCTCTTAAAGAAAAGCATCCCGATGTAGAGTGGGACTTCACCATCCTTAAATCCGGTCCATTGGGTGGTGACCAACAGATGGGTTCGCGTATAGTAGACGGAGAGATCGATTATCTTTTCTTCTTTACCGATCCGATGACACTCCAGCCTCACGATACGGACGTAAAAGCCCTGACCCGCCTTGCCGGAGTAGAAAACATTGTTTTCTGCTGTAACCGTAGTACTGCCGACCATATCATTTCCAGTCCGTTGTTCGTCGACCCTACTTACGAGCGTACGGTTCCGGACTATACTACTTATACCAAGCGCTTTGCCAATAAGCAGGTGGTAGCCGAAGCGGTAGAATCGGAGAAGAAGCGAAAACGGAAGAAATAAACTTGTGTTTACTAATGAATAAGCTTGCCTACCATCAAACAAATGGTAGGCAAACTTTTGATAAAGGGACATTTTCTTAATGCGCCTATAGGAAGGTTTAGTTTTTGCTTTTAGAATTGATATCCTACGCTGATCTGATAGCCGTAGTTGCGTAATTTACATTGTTTCTGTGCTTTTTTGATAGCTTCATAATATTGGAATGAGATTGTGTAGTGATTGGCTATTACAGCTTTCACTCCGCCTAAACCTCCATACGTCCATTTTCGGAAAGGTTCTATCGTTGTTGTATACTCGTATGGCTTTTCCATTGGTATGGTATAAGAGTAACCATCCATCGGTTTCCATTTATCTATCTTGGCGGCGTCAACGTTGTTGGGTCTTGTTGTTACATCGCAATTGCCTGCACCGAAGTCATACGAACCATAAACCCCGATATAAGGTATAAGATCGAAATATTTGCAGACATGTATATCATAACCTATTTTTATAGGTATGGTCAGGTGATTCAGCTTTATTTCTGTGTCGGGAAAATGGGATGTTAAATCGTAGCAAGAAAGCTCCATGTTGCTTTTGGTTTGCATGAAGGAGAGCCCGGACATTAGCATCCAATGGTGCTTGAATTGATAATCCACTGTTCCTCCAACTTGAAAACCTACTCCTATGCCTCCTTTTTGCTGTGCATTATTGGTATTCTTATAGTGTGACAAGTTGATACCCGTTTCTACGCCGAACTTTACTTGTTGTGCAGATAAGGGTATGCAGAAAATTGAGAGTCCTAAAATGAAGATAATGATTGATTTCATGATTACAAAGTTTTTGATGTTAGTAATATAGTTAGTTGAAGTTATTCTAGTGTAATTTCTCCTGTCAAATCAAGAATTGGAGATGTAATCTCTATGCTATAGGGATAATTATCTGCGCTATAAATGTAGAGTGTTTTGCCTTCATAGATAAGGGATTTAGATTCGTTGATTACAATATTTCCGTCTTTGTCAGTTATGGTGATTTCCGCATCAGATAAAGGAGAATGGAAAAGAATATTTAAGATACCATTTTGCTCTTGAATAGTCATGTCAAATACTAAGGGAACTCTGGTTACATTTTCCCTTCTATTAAAATGGTACTGTAAATGTGATTTTCTCCTTTGTGCAATTGCTCCTTCCATTGGAAAAATGAACAATATCGATAATAAGATAAATAAAAGTTTTGCTTTCATATTTCAATTGTTTTATTGATTTATCTCGGCAAAGTTAGGGCAAATAAATATTATAGAAGCGTTTTCGTTATCACACTTTATTATTGTAATATATTGATTATTATATGATAATATGTTTTGCTAATCACAAATTACATCTTCGCTCCGTTTGTTTTCTCTTTTATTCTATATTTTCGTTGACTTATGGGATGCGTATCACAATATCCGAAGCAAAAAGCAATAGTTTGCAAGTTTATTTTAGCATCTTCTAAGCAAAGGAAAAGCAAATCATCTTCTACTAGCTTGGGGTATTGCTCTTGTATCTCCAAAATGTAATCGGCATAAATTTCGAATATAGTTTCTCTTAATTTTTTCTGATCGGTGCTATTCATTACTTTTAAATCCCTTTTCTCAGATCCCTTTTGTTTGGAAAGTGCATCAACTTTCTTATGTATATCACTTTGGGTAAACAACCAATTTCTTAGCTCTTGCTTTTCTTGTTTTAGTTTTTCTATAATATTTTCTCTTTCTTCAATTTCTTTTGTTTTACTTTCTTTTTCTTGCCTCAAATAGTCATGCTCTTCTTGTAATGAGATAATAATATGGCGGTTTTTTTCCATCTTTTGCTGGAGGTAGTGCAACTTACTTTGGGTTTTGTTTAATGTTTGTTGAAAAAAAAGTTGGGTTCTATTTTTCTTGTTTATACGGCATTGATAGAATATTATGATAATAAGGCAACTGAATACAAAGCAAGTGATGACGAATCGCATTTGACGACGTCCTCTGAATTGCTCTTTCCGAATTTGTTTTTCAGTCTTATAGTCATAAACAAGTTTCTGAACTTCAGTTGCTTTTTCAGTAGTAATTATAGAATCTAACTTGGAAATGTATTCTTCTAAATAATAATTAGCTGTTTTATAGTTCCCTTTTTCTGTTTCTAGCTCGCTCAAACTTAGCAAAGCTGTAAATTTTCCCATAAAATGCGAGTCTTCTACGCTTTTATTGATGTAAAATATTATACTGTCTCTATCTGTTTCCGTTTCAACTAATAGGCCTGCTAAATTGTTATAATACCTGCCTTTAGGCTCTTTGTGTGGTACATAAATGAGTGCTTTTCGTGCATAATATATTGCTGAATCGGTTTTGTGAAAATCATTGAGATTAAGACTTAGTCCTAATAAAGAAGCAGCTATTTGTATAGAATCTTTTGATAAAAGTGCACGTTCTAATGCTTTGTGTTGTATTATTATTGCTGAATCTTCTTTGTTTATCATACAATAGTACGCACTGATTCCATTCAGTGCGATTGATTTATCTTTATCTGTTTCGCAGCAATCATAGAGTTTTCGGTACATATTGATTGCTTCTTCATAATATCTGGCGTCGAAATAAAGATTTCCTAATGAACTGAGTGTATTTCTGCGTGTTTCAATTTCTGTAGGAAAACTGTTCAGTATCATCAATCCTTCCTGCAAGTTTTTGATAGCTTCTTCCGTATTGTCCATTTCTATTTCCAACCTTCCTTTATATAATAGTGCTACGGCACGTTCTTTTTCATTATTGTCATAATAATGAAGTGCGATATTCAGGAGCGAGTCGCAAGGGAGTAGCGGCTTTTCTGCTTTATCCGTTGCACGTGCCAGTAGCAAAGCATAGCGTGCACTTTCTTTGCGGGATAATTCTTGTGGGTGAGGCAGAGTATTGAGCAGATGGAGTGCGCTGTCCGGATATTCTTCCAAAAGGGAGTCAATATGTATAAATAGTGTGTCTGTTTGCTTATTGGAGGAACAGGCGGAAAATAAAAATATACATAAAAACAATATAGTATAGTTCTTAATCATAAAATACTTTTCTCGTCGGTTGTTTTTCATTGCAAAGTTAACTAAAATATTTAACGTCAGTTCGATGAATTATTATTTAACGTGAGTTCGACGATTTTCTCTCTGTATGAAGAATAATTTATCGAACTTACGTTAAGTAAATGATATAACTTCCACGCTCTACACAAAAGTTTGTTTTTAGAATCTTATCTGCAACACATCATGCTCGTCAGAAAAGACGATAATCATACATGGTAATATACAGTTTTAATTTGGATGTTGTATAGGATAAATAATTGATTCATGCTATTTAATGCATTGGTTTCGACAATGCAAACCGTCAGTTTCAACGTATGAAACTTTCGGTTTCAACCATTGAAACTCTTGGTTTCAACCTATGAAACTCCTGGTTCTGACTGATGAAACCGGCTATACTTCTAGGTGAAATTGATTGATTGGCATTATTGGGTAGGTGAAACAGTTATTCCATTACAGTGGAATTGCAGGACTTTTGAAGGCCGAAGTGCTAAATAGCTCCAAATTGCTTGTTAATAAAGGTTGTTTTGATACAATTGGCAGAGCGTAGTGTAAAGTCTGTTTAAGATCTGTAAATCAGTAAGTTATAGTGTAGAAATAATGAGAAAATGATGGGAAAAGCGTGCTGGCAACCATTTGCCAACACGCTACCAGCACGGTTGCCAGCACGCACAAAAGGTTAATCTTCAGTCTGTTATTCAAGAAGTGACGGAGTGCTGGCAAAATATGATAAATATCTATTTGTAGAAAAAGCGTTGCTGACAAATTTCTATTCCTGCCGCTTTGATATCTGCTCCCATAGGCGGATTGCGTTTCATTAATTTCAGTTCTATCTCCTCGATTCGTGAAAAGTCGTGGAATAATCTGTTAATGATTCGTCCGCCCACATGCTCCAGTAATCGGGAGGGGACAGCCATCTCTGCCATCACAGCTTCGTATACATCGGCATAACTGACGGTTTCTGAAACATCGTCTGTCTGCATGGCTTGCCGGAAGTCTACTTTCAGGCGCAGACTGATGGTGAACTCATTACCAACTGTGGTTTCTTGTTCGCCTACACCGTGGTGGGCGAAGATGCGGAGGTTGTCAAGAAGAATGTAACTACTCATTATTATCAAAATGTTTCTTTTATGCAAACTTACTGATTATTCGCCGATTCGGCAAATTTTAAGAAAAACAAAGGGAAGCGTATCATCCATCTGTACGCTTCCCTTTCTATCATTATTCTATTAGCTTTTCCGCTTATCGTCCCGTTTGCTCAATCAGTCCTTTGATTTTTTCGTTCATGCTTTCTGCTTTCATCAACTGTTCCAGTGTGAGATGCATGCGCCAACGCCAATAATGTCGGGGGTTGGCCGGGATATTGATTCGCTCTTCCTGTACATTCGGATTACGCCATTTGCCATCTATCGCCAACCAATCTTGCAAAGATAGAATGCAAAGCATGGAGTTACTGCTGAGGTGTTTGCGCACTATCTCTTCGCAGATTTCCGGAGTAGCTACGGCAGGTGCGGCACCGTAATGCCCGAGTACTGCATTGAAATATCGCTGTGTCTGCTGGAAGTCTTCTTCCCACCAGCCACGCAAGGTAGACATATCGTGGGTAGAGATGGTACAAACAGAACGGTACGGATACCAGTCAGGATGTCCGAACTCTTGTGTCGGATCTTTGGGCATGCGTTGTATTTCCAGTGAGAGGATACGTAAGTCGTTCATCACCCATGCTACGCAATCGGGTATCATGCCCAGGTCTTCACCACATACCAGCATGCGCGTGGATTGTGTCAGTTGAGGCAACTTCTTCATGGCTTGCTGACCCCAGAAGTCATTGTGGCGATGATAGTAATATTGGTCGTACAGACGGTTGAAAGCGGCTTTTTCCCAATCGTTCAGCGCACGGTAGATGTAATCGTGTTGCACACCGATGCGTGGATGATATTTATTGGCATCATGGCGGTCGGGTACGAACAATACATTGCTGATGAGGGCATACAATCCGTCGCGAATCCAGATACTGTCTTCGTCTGTTTTTCCGGCAAAGTAAGCTTCTACTTTGCGTTGAGTGTCAAACTCCGGACGCATGCGGTAAATCTCCCATGTATCGGTAGGCTCTATGAATGTTTGTTTCACAGAATCGGTATGCGGGCCGAAGATTTGTCCGAGGAAATACTCATGTATATAAGGTTTCAGGAAGAAGTCTTCACGAAATGCCAGTCCGTAGCTTTCTATCTCTTCGCACGTCATGGGCAGGGCGGGTACGAATTGTCCCAGCAAACCATGCACCGCATGCATCGGTATTTCCCATATACGGAAGAAGCCGAGAATGTGGTCGATGCGATAGGCGTCGAAGTATTCGGACATTTTGCGGAAACGTTTCATCCACCAGGCATAACCGTCTTTCTCCATTACATCCCAGTTGTAGGTGGGGAAACCCCAGTTCTGACCGTTTACGGAGAAGTCATCGGGCGGTGCACCGGCTTGTCCGTTCAGGTTGAAGTAATGCGGCTCTTTCCATGCCTCTACGCTGTTGCGACTGATACCGATAGGGATATCACCTTTCAGTACCACACCCTTGGCGCGTGCATGTTCGGTGGCGGCAAGCAGTTGCAGGTGTAGGTTGAACTGGATATAATAGTAAATAGCGATATGTGGATAGTCGGCAGAGTCGGGGTGACAAAGCTTTTCTATTTCTTGGGCGTTATAAGTGGTGTATTTAGGCCATTCACGGAAGTTAGGAGTCTTGTAGACATCACGTAGATAGCTGAAAACGGCGTATGGTTGCAGCCACTCTTGGTTTGCCTCGAAGAAATCGCGGAAGGCGTCCGACGCTAATACTTTTTCTCCTTCTTGTTTAAAGATAAGATGGAAGTATTCCCATTTGGCTTGGTTGACGGCCTCGTAATCTACGGTAGGCAGAGCGTTTAGTTCTTTCTGACGCTTATTGAAATCTGCCATCAGGCTTTTATCCTTCAAAGTACCCAACTGTTTCAAATCGGTGTACATCGGGTGGAAAGCATAGATGGAGATGCTGTTGTAAGGATAAGAATCCGTCCATGTATGCGTCATGGTAGTGTCGTTGACGGGAAGAATCTGAACCGCTTTTTGATGTGTGGCGGTTGCCCAGTCTATCAAACGTTTCAGGTCGCCAAAGTCGCCTACACCAAAGCTCTTTTCAGAACGTAAGGAGAATATGGGGACTGCCACGCCGGCTCCTTTCCAGCCGGGAAGGTTGAAATAAACATAACGGTCGCCTATGACCAGTGTTTCGTTTGAACCTAACTCCGGATCTGCCATATAGCGGTTGGGATTATTCTCCCATGCTACGATGCGCTTTTCTTTCTTATTATAAAGAACGAATTTATATTCCAGCGGGTAGTTTATTTTGGCGGCATCCAATTCTATTTGCCATTCGGGAAAATCGGCATCGCTCATCAGGATAGCTTTGTCGGGGTTCCAATCGCCCAATGCTTTTTGATTTCCACATATAGCAAGGCTATGGTCGCTGTCGATGCAAGGTGCATATGCCTTTATAGATAAGCCCTTCTTGTAACTCTTAGGAGCAGCACTGCGTTCGCGGTGTGCCAGTAATGATTCCGTGAAAGCTGAGGTGTAGAAATACTGTTGCTCGGGCAGATTCTTCCAGCAATCTTCTATGCGATAAGTCTTTTTAGGATTATCTGCTACATACAGGGTGCGTGGAAAACTGTTCCATTCTGTACGTATGGATTTTCCGTCGCGATAGATGTGGTAGCTGTAATGAATGCTCCCGTTCTCCGGAGTTTGAATAGCCACTTCTGCTGTCCAATGGATTCCGTCTACGGTATGCAGCGGAGTGGCTTTATCTGACTGATTGTTGCCGAGTTCGGGAATGGAGCCCGATACCCTGACTTCTTCGCCCCAACTGGTGCGGTACTCAATATTAAATAGTAGTATCATATATATTAGATTTAGAAATAGCTGCAATGATTATGCAAGTATAGAAAATA
>JAEXAJ010000076.1 GCA_023458215.1 Bacteroidota bacterium | reverse complement strand
ATAAAAAGATGCGTTGGTACATGAAGATGTTATCAACGCATTTTTTTTTGTCTTCTCCTTTTTGTATCTTTGCGCACCAAAATTAAAGACAACTGTTGACAATGAAGAATATACGTAATTTCTGTATAATTGCCCATATCGACCACGGTAAATCAACTTTGGCTGACCGCTTGTTGGAGTACACCAAAACCATTCAAGTAACCACCGGGCAGATGCTGGATAACATGGACTTGGAAAAAGAAAGAGGTATTACCATCAAGAGTCATGCTATACAGATGGAGTACATGTACCAAGGAGAAAAGTATATTTTGAACCTGATTGACACTCCGGGACACGTGGACTTTTCTTATGAAGTTTCCCGTTCTATAGCAGCTTGTGAAGGTGCGTTACTTATTGTGGATGCATCACAAGGTGTGCAGGCACAAACGATTTCGAACCTTTATATGGCAATTGAGCATGACTTGGAGATTATCCCTGTCATCAATAAGTGTGATATGGCAAGCGCCAATCCGGATGAAGTGGAAGACGAAATCATAGAATTGTTAGGATGCAAACGCGAAGAGATTATCCGTGCTTCCGGTAAGACGGGTATGGGGGTGGAAGAAATTCTTGCTGCCGTTGTAAATCGTATTCCACATCCGATGGGGGATGAAGAAGCCCCGTTACAAGCATTGATTTTCGACTCTGTATTTAACTCTTTCCGAGGTATCATTGCTTATTTCAAGATTGTGAATGGCGTGATACGTAAAGGAGATAAGGTGAAATTCTTCAATACCGGTAAAGAATATGATGCTGATGAAATCGGTGTGCTCAAGATGGACATGGTGGCACGTCCTGAATTGCGTACAGGCGATGTAGGTTATATCATTTCGGGCATTAAGACTTCTAAAGAGGTAAAAGTGGGAGATACGATTACCCATATCGCACGTCCTTGCAGTAAAGCCATTGCAGGTTTTGAAGAAGTGAAGCCGATGGTTTTTGCCGGTGTTTATCCTATTGAAGCCGAAGATTTCGAAGACTTGCGTTCTTCTTTGGAGAAACTGCAATTGAATGATGCTTCATTGACTTTCCAACCGGAATCGTCACTGGCTTTGGGATTTGGTTTCCGTTGTGGTTTCCTGGGCTTGCTACACATGGAGATTGTTCAGGAGCGATTGGATCGCGAATTCGACATGAACGTCATTACGACCGTACCTAACGTTTCGTATAATATCTATGATAAACAAGGTAAAATGACCGAGGTGCACAATCCTGGCAGTATGCCCGACATCACTCTCATCGATCATATCGAAGAACCCTATATCCGTTCTTCTGTAATTACCACGACCGATTATATCGGACCTATCATGACACTTTGCTTAGGTAAGCGAGGCGAGTTGATAAAGCAAGAATATATTTCCGGCAACCGTGTGGAGATCTATTATGACATGCCTTTGGGTGAAATCGTGATTGACTTCTATGACAAGCTGAAGAGTATCTCCAAAGGGTACGCTTCCTTTGATTATCACCCTAACGGTTTCCGTCCTTCCAAACTGATCAAATTGGATATCTTATTGAATGGCGAACCGGTGGATGCTTTGTCTACTTTGACGCACGTGGACAATGCTTATAGTTTAGGAAGCCGCATGTGCGAGAAGTTGAAAGAATTGATACCAAGACAACAGTTTGACATTGCTATCCAGGCTGCAATCGGCGCCAAGATTATCTCTCGTGAAACGATAAAGGCTGTACGTAAGGATGTAACGGCAAAGTGTTACGGTGGTGACGTGAGCCGTAAGCGTAAACTGCTTGAGAAACAGAAGAAAGGTAAAAAGCGGATGAAACAGATTGGTAATGTAGAAGTGCCTCAAAAAGCATTTTTGGCAGTACTAAAACTGGATTAAATTTAAACAATTTAACATCGGGGGTTGTTCTCTTTCCATAGGGCTATCTTTGACAACCCCTTTTAATATTAACTAAATGAGAAAAGTTCTATCTTTTTCGGCCTTCCTGATGGTTGGCTTGTTGGCTTCCCAATATCTCCCTGTATGGGCTGGTGGAAATTATGACGCAGTAAAAACTGTATCGAACGTGTTGCTATATGTTTGCTTGGGCTTCATTATGATCAATGTGGGGCGTGAGTTTGAAGTGGACAAAACCCGTTGGCGAACCTATGCACAAGATTATTTCATCGCAATGGCCACAGCTGCCATGCCTTGGTTCCTGATTGCCATTTATTATATCTTCGTGTTGCTTCCTCCCGAATATTGGAACAGTTGGGAGGCATGGAAGGAAAACTTACTATTGAGCCGTTTTGCTGCTCCTACTTCCGCAGGTATCTTATTTACTATGTTGGCTGCTATCGGTTTGAAGTCTAGCTGGATTTATAAGAAAATTCAGGTATTGGCTATCTTCGATGATTTAGATACGATCCTTTTGATGATTCCTTTACAGATTATGATGATCGGATTGCGCTGGCAGTTGCTAGTGATCGTATTTATTGTTCTACTGTTGCTCTCTTTTGGATGGAAACAGCTAGGGAAATATAACTGGCGGCAAGATTGGAAGGCAATATTGATATATTCAGTAGTGGTATTTGTATGTACTCAGGCTGTGTATCTTATTAGTAAGCATCTTTATGGAGAAGACGGAAGCATTCATATCGAAGTGTTGCTTCCTGCATTTGTTCTAGGTATGGTAA
Organism: Bacteroidota bacterium; assembly: GCA_023458215.1. The sequence goes on along the minus strand of JAEXAJ010000076.1, from coordinate 38,729 downwards.
TGAAGCATAAAGAGCATGACACGCCGGTAGAACAGAAGATTTCTACAGGTATCTCTTTCTTATTCATGTTCCTGGTTGGTGTAAGTATGCCTCGTTTCCTTGGAGTAGATTTTACGGAGGCTATGGTAGGTGAACACTCAGTTACGGGATCCCAGGAGATGATGTCTTGGGGAATGATTATCTGGCATGTGGTGATTGTATCGTTATTGTCTAATATTGGTAAGTTGTTCCCGGTATTTTTCTATCGTGACCGTAAGTTTAGCGAACGACTGGCACTTTCTATCGGTATGTTTACCCGTGGTGAAGTGGGGGCAGGAGTCATTTTTATTGCCTTAGGATATAATTTAGGTGGTCCGGCATTGATAATTTCCGTACTCACGATAGTGCTTAATTTGATTTTAACAGGTATCTTTGTACTGTGGGTTAAAAAACTCGCTTTGCGCAGTTATAAGGAATAGTCCCATTGGGACTTTCCTTCTGTGTTGAAGGACAAAATCTTAAATTGATAATTCTATGATTATTTTACGCACGGTGAAGAATATTTCGTCCCTCAATATTGTGGCGAGTATTTTGTTATTTCTAACAGCTATAATGGCTGCCTTGATAGCCAATTCTCCAATGGCTCCGATGTACCAGGATTTTCTCTCTCAGGAATTACATTTGCGTATTGGAAACTTTAATTTGCTTTCTCATGGTGGACACCCATTAAAAATGATCGAGTTTATCAATGACTGTTTGATGACTGTATTCTTTCTGGCTGTAGGTTTAGAGATAAAGCGTGAATTATTAGTAGGTGAATTATCTTCTTTTCGCAAAGCCGCCTTGCCCTTTGTTGCGGCATGTGGCGGAATGCTGGTTCCTGTAATTATCTATTCTTTTTTAGTTGTTTCCGGTACTCCCGAAACACGGGGAATGGCTATACCGATGGCTACAGATATTGCTTTTTCGTTGGGTGTACTCAGCTTATTGGGCAAACGTGTACCATTGAGCCTGAAGATATTCCTGACGGCATTCGCTGTAGTTGATGATATTGGTGGTATTCTGGTTATTGCTATTTTTTACAGCAATGAAGTGGCTTATGGCTATCTTATTGTTGCTGCCATACTATATTGTTTCCTTTATTATATGGGAAAATTTGGTATGACACAAAAGATTTTCTTCCTGTTCTTTGGAATCGTTATATGGTATCTCTTCCTTCAATCGGGCATACATAGCACTATCTCCGGTGTTATTTTGGCTTTTGTTATCCCGGCCCGTCCGCGTTTGGATGCGGGTAGGTATATTGAACGTATACGGGAGGTGATTACCGGTTTCCCTGTATTTAAATCCGATAATATAGTACTTACCAATGAACAGATAGCTACTCTCAAGCAAGTGGAGCGTGCTTCCGATTATGTAATCAGTCCTCTTCAATCTTTGGAAGATAATTTGCACGGAATGGTGAATTTTGTAATTCTGCCATTGTTTGCATTTGCCAATGCCGGAGTGGTATTTAGTGGTGGAGGCAATATTGTGGGAGATGTAAGTATAGCTGTCGCTGTAGGTTTGTTGCTAGGTAAGTTTGTGGGGATCTATCTGTTTACGTGGTTGACTATAAAGAGTGGCTTGGCTCCAATGCCTGCCGGTATGAACTGGAAGAATATAGCCGGTGTATCTTTGTTAGGCGGCATTGGTTTTACAGTCTCCTTGTTTATTGCCAACCTTTCTTTTGCTAGTAATTATCCGGAGTTGTTGAATCAAGCTAAGTTAGGCGTGCTGCTCGGAACTGTACTTGCGGGTATATTGGGATACATTGTACTGAATGCAGTACTGCCAAAAATAAAGAAATCATGCAAATCAGCAGTTGAATGACACTTATAGCAATTGCAATTTGATCCCGAATGATAGGCTAAGATAATCCTTAGGTTTCAGATACTTGTTGGTAAAAGCGCTGACAACGTATAAATCGCAAGTGCTCAATTCATAAAAGAAAGTGATTGCTTTGGCTGTGAAACGCCTTTTAGGGTCAATATCGTATGTAATGCGTTGTCCCAGAAAGATGTGGATGCGCACTTTGGAGGAAAAACCGTAGTATCCTTTCGGGTAACGGTCCGGCTCGCTGACCCAAAACTCGTCTCCTAGAACTGTATTCAGGTACATACCACACGCTAATGGCTCCACAGAGAAACGGCTTTCTTTTATTTGCAGGCTCCAGGGCATATAGTTTTGTTTCACAGTGAAGGTGAGCTTATTCTCGTGGGATTGGTATCGGGGCAAAAAGCCTACCAAAATATCGGTTTCCCATTGATTACGTTTGCCATAATCCCAGCCTGTTCCTATAGATATCAATCCCATGTTTCCTGCAAATTGTAGCTTGGTGTGTGTCGGAATGAGTGCCTCCCAATGTTTACGGTAGCGATGAGTACGGCGGTCATAGCGATTACTACGTGTTTTGCTCACAATGACGGTATCCGGTTCTTTGGGCAGATAAAGGGTATCGTATTTTACAATAAAAATCGTATCCCGTTCTTGAGCGGTGACTGATAATGAAAGTGCGAATACGGCCACACAAAAAATAGACTTAATAGTAAACCACTTCACGCTCATATCCTTCGGGGGTTATAGTAAATAAATAGTAATTGCGATTTTTCATGCAGTCGCTCATGTAGTACATCACACCGTCCTCAAATAGGTCCTCCTCAAATAATCGGTGTTCATGGGCTGCCGTGCAGAATTGCAATCCGGGGAATTCGTTGACATAGCGCTGAAAGACATGTGCTACATTGTTATTGAATTCGTAGCAGAAAGGACGGATGTGCATGGATACTACGGTTTTGTCAAACTCCTCCCGCCGGTCTTGCATTTGGTCGGCCAGAAATTCGAAGTCCGGAATGGGGCGGGAGTAATCGTATTCGATGGCATTGGTGTTGAGGCAAACAAATTTGATTCTTCCGGCTATGAATGAAAAGTTAGGATTGCCGAAGATGGCACGGTAGGCTTCTTCGCCTGTGCCGAGGCAGTCGTGGTTTCCTATCAATGTTACGTATGGGATATTGAGTTTATTCATGATGTCACGTTGCCAAAGAAATTCATCTGTAACGCCAAAGTCGCTCATGTCGCCGCCGTGAATGACGAAGTCGACATCGTTCCGCTTATTGAGGGCATTCACGAAGTCTACAGTTTCATCATACCAGCGCTGCGAATCGCCCATGGTGACGAAACGAATAGTGGTCTTGTCGATGCAATTTTTCTCAATTTCTTCAATGTTATGCGCATTAACATCCGTTTCACCACTGATGCGTACATCGTAAGGATGGTAGTCTATCAGGTTGCAACTACTCATCATCAGGCTGATAAGTGGAAAGAATAGTTTCTTCTGTAGTTTCATGTGTATATTCTATTAATTATATCCTTTAGGAAACTGCGTGCAAAGGTAGAGTTTTCTTTTCAAAGTAAACTTTTCTATTTTTCCTTTTTAATGTCCTTACGTACCGAACATACTGTTCCTCGGTGTCAAACTGTTCGTTCCCCGGTGGGGAAGGAGGTGTTCCTCGGTGCCGGACATGGGTATGCCCAGTGTATGTCTAATTCTTGGACAGCGGTGTCTAATTTTTAGACAATAACACGAAAATACCTAATCCTATTTCTGCTTAATTATCAGTTAATTAACTTTTTTGGCATGATTTCTGCATTAATAGAGATAGAAGAATATATAAAAACGAAAAATAAAATGAAACAACTCTATTATGTTATTCAAACTTTGCTGAGAGGGCGTGGCTCTAATCTAATTAAAATCATTTCTTTGGGCTTAGGATTGACAATGAGTATTCTGCTTTTTGCCCGTGTGGCATTTGAACAAAGTTATGATACATGTTACAAAGACAATGAAAATCTGTATCAGATATTTTCGGTCTTTACAGTAGGAGGTGAAGCACACGAACCGTCTACAAGTAATTGTGGTCCGGTGGCAGGTGCTATTCTCGAAAACTTTCCCGAACAAGTGGAGGCTGCTACCAGTATTTGCAAATATGTGGCTTCGGCACCTCTTTATAATGGCAACCATCGTTTTGATGAAGGCAAGGTATTGGCCGATTCCCTCTTCTTTCGTACAATGGGCATTGAAGTGCTGAGTGGAGATCCCGAGCGTGACTTGATGCAGAAAGATGTTATTTACCTGAGCGACCGGCTTGCCAAGAAGATATTCGGTAATGAAAAACCTATCGGCAAAACAGTGAATTATGGCAAAGAGTACGACCTTATAGTGAAGGGAACTTATGCAGACCTGCCCGAAAATGCTACCATGAACCCCGATGCCGTTATTTCCATGCCTACCATGTGGAGCCGGGACATTATGAACTACTCATGGAGTGGAGGTGACAGTTATCCCGAGTATATTCGCTTCCGTCCGGGAGCTGATAAAGAATTAGTGAAGAGTCGCCTTGATGCCATGATACAAAAATATCGTCCTGCCGAAGAAAAGAAAGATTATGGATATACGGCTTTCGTAGCTCCTATACGCGACACTTATCGTGGAAATGACGATGTGAAACGTATGGGTAGTATTATGTCAATACTTGGCTTTGCCATTCTTTTTATCGTAACGCTGAACTATGTGCTTATCTCCATTTCCTCCTTGTCTCAACGGGCCAAGATGGTGGGGGTACATAAGTGTAGTGGTGCCAGTGGCGGTACAATTTTTAGTATGTTCTTGTTGGAAACGGCGATTATTATCGTGCTTGCTTTACTCCTGATGGCATTAATCTTGTTGAATTTTACCGATTTTATTGAAGATACGGTAGTGCTGAAGCTCTCTGTATTGTTTGCGCCCGAACGCATTTGGGTGCCTGCACTCGTGGTACTGTTCCTCTTTATTGTGGGCGGTGTACTGCCTGGCAGGTTGTTTTCAAAGATACCGGTTTCACAAGTCTTCCGCCGTTATACCGAGGGTAAGAAAGGCTGGAAGCGTCCCTTATTGTTTATACAATTTGCGGGAGTGGCATTCATTTCCGGATTGATGTGCGTGGTGATGTCACAATATACGTATGTAATGAATAAGAGTATGGGCTATAATCCGGAACGTATTGTAGCTTCCAATGACGTGAACTTTGGTGATAGCATTCGCAGGCAGGCTGCCTATAATGTGTTGAAAGATTTACCGTATGTAGAAGATGTTTCCTGGTCGCTCAGTGCTCCTATATATGGCTATAGCGGGGCGATGATCAGTAATGCAAAAGATGGAAAGAGTCTTTTTAGTACCCGGTATGACTACTGGATGACGAACTACCCGGAAATGATGGGCATGACTTTAAAAGAAGGGCGTATGGGGACTTCTAAAAACGGCGAGGTACTGGTAAACGAGACTTTTGCCAAGTATATGCATTGGGGTAACGACATTCTGGGGCGTACTTTCTATAGCGAACAGGGCAATGTAAAAGTGGTGGGCGTGTTGAAAGACTTTCACATCGAAAGTTTTCGTACAGAGCAACAACCTTTTGTAGCTTATTGCTACGACTACTTTTATGGATTCCAAATTAATCTCCGCCTTAAAGAGCCTTTCACCGAGAATCTGCAAAAGCTGAACAAAGATGTGGCTGAGGCTTTCCCCGATATGACGATAGATTTTGATAGCATGGAGAAGCATGTAATCCAAGCTTACAATCCCGAACGCGTATTCCGTAATGCGACCATGCTGGCAGCAATAACTATGTTCTTTGTAATGCTGATGGGCTTGATTGGTTATACCACCGACGAAGTGCGACGCCGTTCGAAAGAAATTGCTATCCGTAAGGTAAATGGAGCGGAGGTATCAAGTGTACTCGAACTACTGTCGAAGGATGTATTTTATGTGGCGGCACCGGCTGTTATCATTGGTACATTGGCTTCCTGGTACATTAATGGTATATGGATGGATCAGTTTGTGGAGAAAGTACCAATAAGTTGGGCGGTATATCTGCTGCTGGCTATAGCCAATTTGGCTATTATCATTGGTTGCGTACTATGGAAGTCTTGGAAAATAGCCAATGAAAATCCTGTAAACAGTATTAAAAGCGAGTAATCAAATTGGATTTATGAGTAATAGAATTAGTAATAATATAAACAAGAAACATCATGATCGAAATTAACAACATCAGCAAAGTATTCCGTACTTCAGAAGTAGAAACAGTAGCGTTGAACCACGTAAATATTGACGTAAAAGAAGGAGAGTTTGTAGCCATTATGGGACCGTCAGGTTGCGGCAAGTCTACCTTATTAAATATACTTGGCTTGCTGGACAATCCTACAGAAGGTAGTTACAAACTACTTGGTCAGGAGGTCGGAGATTTGAAAGAAAAAGAGCGTACTCGTGTGCGTAAGGGTAAACTGGGTTTCGTATTTCAGAGCTTTAACCTGATAGATGAGTTGAACGTCTACGAAAACGTAGAACTTCCTCTGACTTACCTCGGCATAAAAGGCAGTGAACGCAAGCGTATGGTAGAAGATATTCTGAAACGTATGAATATCAGCCATCGTGCCAAGCACTTCCCGCAACAGCTTTCCGGAGGTCAGCAGCAGCGTGTAGCGATAGCCCGTGCGGTGGTAACCAACCCGAAGTTGATACTTGCCGATGAGCCTACCGGTAACCTCGATTCTAAGAACGGTGCCGAAGTGATGAATCTGCTGACAGAACTGAATAAGGAAGGAACTACGATTATTATGGTTACACACAGCCAACACGATGCTTCGTTTGCTCACCGCACGATACATCTGTTCGACGGTAGTGTTGTGGCAAGTGTGGCAACTCAAGGAATCTAAAGAGTTATGAAACAAATCTATTATACTATTCAAACTCTGCTTCGCGGGCGTAGTTCTACTTCCATCAAACTGATATCCCTTACGCTGGGGCTATTGATAGGCATTCTGCTTTTCTCGCAGATAGCTTATGAACTAAGCTACGAGAAGTGTTACCCCGACTATAATCGACTGGTTATGGTGCGAGCCATGATAACCAATGAGAAGACGGGTGAGGTACAGGGAGATGATGGCAATAATTATGATGAGACTGTTTTTGCACCACTTGCCCCTGCTATGGCCGAAGATATGGCGCAATGGGTAGAAAGTGCAACTACCATTTATCCTTCCGGTGGTCAGCGGGTATATAAAGAAGACAAGTTGGTGAATGCCAGGTATATATCCGCAGATAGTAGTTTCTTCAATACCATGGGCATCGAAGTGCTGAAAGGTAACAAAAATGACCTCAGCATACCATCCTCTATTTTTGTATCTCAAAGTTTCGCCACGAATATTTGGGGCGATGAAGACCCTATTGGAAAGACTCTTTCGCTGGATAAAGCGAATGAAATTACTGTACGTGGTATCTATCAGGATATGCCTGAAAATAGTGTATTGAAGCATGATTTCGTGCTTTCGGTTCATCAGGACGGCGGATACGTGGGGGAAGCTAATTGGGATAATAACGATATTTTCTATGCCATCCTCCGCTTACGCAATGTTTCGGACTTGGATGCTGTGAATGGTAACATTCAGCGCATGGTCGAGAAACATACGGAAGCCGAATGGGATGGATGGAAAATGCACTTCAGCGTTATTCCCCTGACAGACCGACATCTTGATAACCCTAATACGCAGAAACGACTTGTAATATTGGGTTTCCTCGGTTTCGCTATCTTCTTTGTGGCCATCATGAACTATGTCCTTATATCTATAGCTGCCATGAGTCGCCGGGCTAAATCGGTAGGAGTACATAAGTGCAGTGGTGCCAGTACGGGTAATGTATTCTCTATGTTCCTTGTAGAAACCGGTCTGATAGTGACCTTGTCTAGTGTACTTGTAGCACTGCTGATGTATGCGTTCAGTGAAACTATTGAAGAGCTGTTATCGGTGCGGCTGACTTCGCTTTTCACTTGGCAGACATTGTGGGTGCCATTTCTTATTATTTTCCTTTTGTTTCTTGTGGCAGGTGTGTTGCCGGGACGAATTTTCTCACGCATTCCTGTCACGCAGATATTCCGCCGCTACACCGAAGGAAAGAAGGGGTGGAAACGTTCATTGCTGTTTGTACAGTTCATAGGAGTATCGTTTGTACTGGGATTGCTTTTGGTTACTCTGCTTCAATACAATATGTTGATGAGTCGCGATATCGGTATTCGTACTACAGGATTGGTAGAAGCTCAAAGCTGGCTTGAGCAAGACCAGGTACAGAGTGTGAAAGACTATATCCGTCGTCAGCCTATGGTTGAGGGTGTATCGGTAGCAGTGTGCGGTGTACTGGGTGAATACTGGACGCGAGGGCTACTGGGCAACGACGGCAAACGCATCGCAACGCTGAATACCAATTACTGTACGCTAGATTATCCCGAAGTGATGGGAATTACCATTATTGAAGGAGGCCCGATGAAGCAATACGGCGATATACTGGTGAACGAAGAGGTGGTGCGCAAGATGAAGTGGACCGATGGTGCCGTAGGTAAACAGTTGAATGATGTGAAAGGTAACGGCATCGTAGGAGTATTCCGTGACGTTCGTAACAAAGGATTCTATGAAGAACAGACCCCTATTATGCTTTGTGCCATAGAGAATGTCAACAATGCCTTTGATGTGCGTCTCAAACCTCCCTATGACGAAAACCTGAAGAAACTGAATGCTTTTGTGGAGGAAGCGTTCCCTACGATTTCTCTGCGGTTTAACTCTGTGGACTATCTGCTTGAGTATATGTATTCCGATGTGTATCGTTTCCGTAATTCAGTCTATATCACCTCATTTTTCATTGTGCTTATTGTGATAATGGGACTGATAGGTTATGTGAACGATGAGACCCAACGACGCAGCAAGGAGATTGCCATCCGCAAGGTGAATGGTGCGGAAGTGAATGATGTCCTCGTTCTGCTGACCCGTGGCATTTTGTATGTGGCACTTCCCGCTGTGCTGATTGGTACTGCTGCATCTTGTTATACAGGAAAGGTATGGTTGGAACAATTTGTAGAACAGATCCATATGAATCCTTTGCTGTTTATCGGCAGCGCGTTGGCTGTATTGGTTCTGATTGTATTGGTTGTGGTGCTTAAAGCTTGGAGCATTGCGAATGAAAACCCGGTGAAGAGTATCAAGAGCGAATAAAAGAACAATATTGTTATGAGACAACTTTACTACAGTATCCTTATTTTACTGCGTGGGCGAAGTAATAATTTAACCAAGGTCATTTCATTGACTCTCGGTCTATTTATCGGCATCCTGCTTTTTGCCTCTGTGGCCTTTCAGTTAAGTTATAACCGTTTCTTCAATAAGCCCGAGCAGCTATATCTGGCTTATATGACGGATGTAAAGTCTTCAAATGAAGGTATCAGTCTTTACGGACCTTTGGCCAAAGCCATGAGAGAGGATTTTCCGAATGAAGTAGAAGATGCCACGGTGTTTCGTGACAATGGGATAAAGACTTATTATAGTGGCAAGAGGCGTCTGCAAGAACATACCATTTGGGCGGACTGGAATCTCTTTTCTACCTTAGGAACGAAAGTGTTGGCAGGTAAAACCGAAGACTTGCAAATGGCAGACGCTATCTTTATTTCCCGCGCTGTGGCAGATAAGATACGCGAAGGGAATGAGCTGAGTGCACTGATAGGAAAGCAATTGTATCTTGACCGTAAAACACCCTTCACGGTTTGGGGCGTTTTCGAAGACTTATCCGAGAATGCCGATTTTCCTTTCGACGTGGTAATGTCGATGAATGCCTTATGGAATGATAACAGAGCCGGATGGGGACATGATTTCAGTTACACTTCAATCATTCGTTTCCGCAATCCCGCAAAGGATGTTCCGCTGGTGGAAGCCCGGTTGCCGGAATTGATGAAAAAGTACATGCCGGACTTCAATAAGGAGCCCGACAGGCGCAAGGCTTTTGCTTTCCGTCCTTTGACGGATTATCATACAGAGAACTCCACCGCGCAAACAATGATTGTAGTCATGACGGTTCTTGCCATTGCCATACTGCTGATTGCTGCATTCAATTATGTACTGATATCGGTATCTTCCCTGGCTCGTCGTGCCAAAGAAGTAGGGGTGCATAAATGTAGTGGAGCCGTCAATGGTACAGTGTTCGGTATGTTTCTTATTGAAACAGCCATCCTTGTTTCAATATCTGTACTTTTGGCAGGTATCTTAATGTATGTATTCCGTGATTTTGTAGAAGATGTTGCCGCGGTTCGTTTAGCCTCTCTTTTCACCCTGCACACCTTATGGGTGCCTGCCTTGGTAATAGCAGGTGTGTTTCTATTGGCGGGTGTGTTACCGGCGTGGTTGTTCTCTTCGGTACCGGTCACACAGGTCTTTCGCCGTTATTCCGAAGGGAATGTTTGGTGGAAACGCCCGTTGCTGTTTGTTCAGTTTGCAGGCGTTTCGTTTATCTTGGGCTTCTTGCTGGTGGTGCTTTTTCAATACCGCATAGTGGCCGAACGACCTTTAGGATATGAACCGTCAAGTGTGGTAACGGCCAGGGCAAAGGTGGGTGACAGTTACGAAAACCGGATGTCCGTATTCAATAGTTTGCCCATGGTTGAAGAGTACACCTATAGTGGCGGCTTGATTTGCGGCGGTTATGGTACCGAAGACTTCGCTATAGACGTAGAACATAAAGTGAAATCCCGTATGGGTCATGTGTCGCGCAATTTTTTGCCGATGATGAAGATACAGATTGTTGAAGGACGAAATTTCAACCCTGCAAAGAAGAATCCGAACTGGTTGGCCGAAAGTGACGAGTTGGTGGTCAATGAAACGTTTGTTCGGCAGGCCGGCTGGACAGGCAATGCAATAGGGCGTGTGGTCGATCTCTATGAGTTGCATTTTACGGTAGTCGGCGTCATCGAGGACTATCTCGTATCCAGCGTTTATGATTCACAGCAACCGGTGGCTTTGATGTTCAGCGAAACGGGATATACCAATTATGTACGCTTGAAAGAGCCTTTCGGCGAAAACCTTGCGGCACTTAATCTTGCCATGCAGGAAATCTTTCCGACCGATGATGTGGTTTTCACTTCTTTGGAACAAATCTTGGATGAACAGTACACCGATGTCCGCCGTTTCCGTAATGCTGTATTGTTGGCAAGTATTTCTATCTTCCTCATCGCCCTGATGGGATTGATGGGATATGTAAATGATGAAGTGCACCGCCGCAGTAAAGAAATAGCTATCCGCAAGGTGAATGGTGCCCAAGGGGGAGACATCATCCGGCTACTGGCACGTGATGTTTCATGGATTGCATTGCCTGCAGTGCTTGGGGGCTGTGTGTGTGCATTGGTTTTTGGCCGTCAATGGTTGAGTAGCTTTGAAGAGCAGGCACAGATTGGTACCGGGGCTTTTGCATTGATAGCTATTCTTCTGCTACTGATTATTACTGTTAGCATCGTGCTACGTACATGGAATATAGCGAATGAAAATCCGGTGAAGAGCATCAAGAGCGAATAAAAAAAACCGAAACACTTGACATCGGCTTTCAGATGTTGTATCTTTGTAAAGTGAATTTATAGATCATTTAATTTTAAATTAGCGTAAAAGGAGAGGCTTTGCTTCTCCTTTTCTTTTTTTCCTCGCCGGTACTCTATAGGAAATGCCACCTATTTGCTCCCCCAATACCACACCTTATCGACTGAAATGCCACACGTTACGAGCCATAACCCGCGTGGTTTGTCTCACCCAGTCCTGAGGTTTAGGCGAAAAGACCTGAGGTTTAGGATGATGAAGTGCAGGGTTTTAGATGATCTGTTCAGGTGAAACACATCATGCGTTTGGGATAAACAGATGATGTGTTTAGGGCGAATACATCATCTGTTTCGAGAAGAAAGAGCATCTACCCGCAGTCTATAGTTAATCTTCCGTAAATCTGCTCTTGACAAGATTGTCGTAACTATTCAGTCCTGTGGTTACAAAAAGAAAGTATTTCCCGGTTTTGTTTGATTTATGGCGACAAAGAGTTATATTTGCAATAAATATGGAAGATTATGGCAAAGATTACAGAATACCACCGTCAGGTGACAGAACAGAAGAAGGCTTCCGTAGCGTTTTGGCAGAAGCATCCGATGTCTCGTATCGAACGTTTGAATCAATTCAAGCGGTTGCGGGAACAACGGCTTGCAAGGGAGTCCAAATTAATGCGCTCCGAAGATTCGCAATAGAAAACGATTGCTGGGTTGCAGATATATCCGTCTTAGGAGAGTACGTTGACCGAGGTTCGGAAAATGAAGTTTATTCGGCTTATGATGCTGATATTGTTTATAAATTGAATGACTTCAGATATGCCGACGACAATCTGAATTCTTTCTTTGAACGGATTCAAGCTCATAATCATTACTTCTCAGAGTGTCAGTACGATTTAATAGGTTTTACTTTGAATCAAAGCGGTAGGGTTTGTGCGATACTTAGTCAACCATTTATTCATGCCGAGCGTGAAGCTACGGAAGATGAAATATCAAACGCTTTGGTTTCTAGTGGTTTTCAGCCGCAGTTAGGAGGGGAATACTTCACAAATGGGGAGTATGATATCTTTGACGCACTGCCCAATAATGTTTTATATGGTACAGATGGACATCTTTATTTTATAGACACAATTATATATACTACCCAGAGCGAAAGCTTTCACACCTATCGCAGTCTTTCACCTCGTTTTTCTAAGTGAGCGTTTGTTTTCTTCACATAAATCCCCAACGCCACAGCTGCCGTTACAAATGCAAAGAAATCCGATACAGGCATGCAAGTCCACACACCATCCAATCCTAAATAATGCGGGAAAATCAGTAGACCCGGCAGCAGATATAGCAATTGACGTGTTAACGACAAGAAGATACTAATCTTAGCCTTTCCAATACTTTGGAAGAAGTTGCCGATCACGATCTGTGCGCCCACAAACGGGAACATGGCTATGGCGATACGTACTCCTCTTGATGCCATATCAATCAGTTGCTCATCACTGGTGAAGATAGCGGATACGGCATGCGGAAAGAGTTCGCAGATAATGAATCCCGTGCTGGTGATGCATACGCCCGTTATAATGCCCAGTCGTAGCGTAGCCTTCACACGGTCGTACTTCTGTGCACCGAAGTTATAACCTATGATGGGTTGCATTCCCATTGTCAACCCTAAAACAATCATCACATAAAGCACCAGCAAACGGTTCATGATGCCGTATGCGCCGATAGCCATATCGCCACCATAACGTTGCAGGCTGTTATTGACAATAATAACGATCACACATGCCGTTACATTCATCAGGAACGGAGACATGCCGATGGAGAGAATACTGCCGATGATGCGTTTTTTCATCTTCCAGAATCCACGATGCAGCCGTACGATGCTTGTCTTTTGGAAGAAGTGGCTCACTACCCACACCATACCGATAAATTGTGAAATCACTGTAGCCGTTGCTGCACCCCGAATCCCCCAATCAAAGTGGAAGATAAAGATAGGCGCAAGAATGACGTTGCAAACTACCGTCACCATCGAAGTCAGCATTGCCTTCTTGGGATATCCGGTAGCGCGCATGATGTTATTCAGACCGATCATGGTATAAGTAATGGGAGTACCCAGCAAAATCACTTGCATAAAGTCGCGTGCGTAGGGCAACGTATCATTGCTGGCACCGAAAAAGAGGAGTATATCGTCCAGGAAAATAAAAGAGATACCCCCAAATACAAACGCATTGATGAGGCAGAACATCAACGTATTGCCTAAGACCTCCGTCGCTCCGTTCAAGTCTTTTTGCCCCAACCGGATCGATGAGATGGTAGATCCACCCGCCGAAACCATCGTACAGAAAGCTACCACTAAGTTCATTAACGGGAAAGTGATGGCAAGTCCTGCGATACCCATTGCTCCGACACCATGACCGATGAAAATACTGTCGATGATGTTGTACAATGAAGTGATAGTCATACCAATTATGGCAGGTATGGAGTACTGCAACAGCAGTTTGCTAATGCGCTCGGTTCCTAAAATATGCGGGTTGTTCATTGAATTGAGTCAATTAAGAGTGCACAAAGATAGGAAATATTTGCTTGGTTCGATGATTATTCAGACCTTTGTAGCCCAATATAATATGGTATTAACAGAATTAGGTAAAAGTAAGTTTATGGACACAATGAAAACAAAGGCCGTTCTTTTTGATTTTGACGGTGTGGTGGTCGACACCGAAACACAGTACAGCCACTTTTGGCATCAGATGGGAATAGAATACTTGGGGATGGATGATATAGAAGGCAAGGTAAAGGGACAAACCTTAGTATATATTTATGATACTTTCTTCCCGGGTATGATGAAAGAACAAGCTGAAATCACAGAACGCCTGAACCGCTTTGAACAAGAAATGTCGTTCGACTTTATTCCCGGTGTGCTCGATTTCATAGCCGACCTTCACTGTCACGATGTGAAAACAGCCGTTGTCACCAGCTCCAACGAGGCTAAAATGGCCGCTGTCTATAAGGTTCATCCCGAAATAAAGACACTTTTCGACCGTATTCTTACCGCCGAGATGTTTACTGCTTCCAAACCTGCGCCCGATTGTTTCCTGCTTGGTATGGAAGTATTCGGTACCACTCCCGATACTACCTATATCTTCGAGGACTCCTTCAACGGACTGAAAGCGGGAATGGCATCCGGTGCAACCGTCATCGGCCTGGCAACGACCAACTCACGCGAAGAGATCGCCCCGTTATGTCATTACATCCTGGATGACTTTACAGGCTTCACCTACGATAAATTGACTCAATTGCATAAGTAATCAGAAAAAGGATTACCTTTGCGCCCGTAACTCAAAAATAGAAATAAAATGGCTGGATATATTTCAGACGACACTCGCAAAGTGACTACTCATCGCCTCATTGAAATGAAACAAAGAGGTGAAAAGATATCAATGTTGACATCTTACGACTATACCATGGCACAGATTGTAGATGGTGCCGGTGTCGATGTAATTCTAGTTGGCGACTCTGCCTCTAATGTAATGGCAGGTAATGTGACTACTCTTCCCATCACTCTCGATCAAATGATTTATCACGGTAAGTCTGTAGTTCGTGGTGTAAAGCGTGCTATGGTGGTGGTAGACATGCCGTTCGGCTCTTATCAGGGCAACGAGATGGAAGGCTTGGCTTCTGCCATCCGTATTATGAAAGAAAGCCATGCCGATGCCTTGAAACTGGAAGGTGGCGAAGAAATCATCGGTACGGTAAAGCGTATTCTCAGTGCCGGTATTCCTATCATGGGACACCTTGGGTTGATGCCGCAATCCATTAATAAATACGGTACTTATACCGTTCGCGCCAAAGACGATACGGAAGCTGAAAAACTCATAAGCGATGCACACATGCTGGAAGAAGCCGGTTGCTTTGCATTGGTATTGGAAAAGATTCCTGCTGCTTTGGCTGCACGTGTGGCAAGCGAATTGACAATCCCTGTTATCGGTATTGGTGCCGGTGGCGATGTAGACGGTCAGGTCCTTGTGATACAAGATATGTTGGGTATGAACAATGGATTCCGTCCTCGCTTCCTGCGTCGTTATGCCGATTTGCATACGATCATGACGGATGCTATCAGCCGTTACATATCCGATGTGAAGAACTTAGACTTCCCGAATGAGAAAGAACAATACTAGTGGACTTATGACGCTGAACTATTGGCGGATGTGTACATCAAACTTGTTGTTGTTCACATCTGTATACATGCTTTTTCCATTGTTGCCCTTTATTATAGGGCAGCGGTTGGATATATCCGTTGCCGAAACGGGAAGCATGTTTTTGGTGTTTGCGGCGGCTATGTTCCTGGTAGGCCCGTTTCATGCTTATTTAGGCGATGCTTATAAGCGGAAGCGTGTGCTGATATATTCCATATTTGTTATGTTGGCGGCTGCTTTGGGCTATGCTTTTGTAGATACGTATCCCAATCTTTTGCTGCTTGCCTTGGTGCAGGGCGGCTGTTTTGGGTTGGCTACTACGGCAGGCATCACTGTGGCTATTGATATAACTACTTCCGCTCGTCGCAGTGCAGGCAACATGGTGTATGCTTGGGCTTCCCGTTTGGGCATGTTGGCAGGCGTCGTATTGGGCATTTGGCTGTACCGCACCTATGATTTCCGTATGGTGGTTTACCTTTCTGTGGCATTGGGCGTTCTCTGCATGCTTTTTCTTTCGAGAGTGTATGTTGCTTTCCGTGCTCCGATAGGGGTGGCGGTTTGTAATGTCGATCGTTTTCTGCTGCCTCGTGCATGGTTGCTCGCTATTAATGTGTTGCTGATAGCTTTTGTACCCGGTGTGCTGCTACCGTTGATGTTTTCAGGCGATTATTGGTCTATGTTGGCATTAGTGATATTAGCGGTTGTGACGGTACCGTTCACAAAAATGTTTGTCAAGCTATCCTATCATTGCCAGCGAGGAACGGCGAATACTACCTGCCATTTATCCATGGAAGCGGGCATATTAATAGGGATGACAATAGCTTGCCGAATGATGGATAAGGCACTAGTTTACCAAACCGCCTCAGTGGTTTCCGTTTTAGCTTTAGTACTTTTTATATTTGTGACTTACCCTTATTATAAGAAGAAGAAGGTGAGGGGGTAATGATTAGTTGTTAGTGATTAGTGATTTGTTTGTATGGTGTTGTTAGGGGGGATGCCCTATAATAGATAAGGTACAAAAATAATCAGTCCTATAATTGCCGCTGCAGCAGCGCATACCAGCACTGCTCCGGCGGCAATATCTTTTACCTGACCGGCAATGGGATGCCGTCCGGGAGAAACTAAGTCTACCAATCTTTCTATAGCAGTGTTGAATAATTCGGCCGCTATAACCACTCCGATGCAAAGAATGATAATCAACCATTCCACTCTTGTAATGCCCAATAGGAACCCTGCCACCACCACTACTGCTGAAGCGAGAAGGTGGAAGCTTAAATTCTGTTCTTTGCCTATACAGCTTTTTATACCTTGCCAGGCAAAACCAAAACTCCGAAGCTGCTTCTTAAAATCGTATTTCATAAAAGATTTGTTAAATGAAGAATTAAGAATGAAGAATGAAGAATTACCATGCGGCATAATAGCGCAGCTAAATTCTTCATTCTTCATTCTTAATTTCTACTGACTTGTTTTACCCCCTTAATAGTTCTCAGTTTCTTTATCAATGCTTCTAATCGTCCAGTATCGCCTACCATGACGGTTAGCGTGCCGGAGAATAAACCGTCGTTAGAGTCTATTCCGATACTACGCAGGGTGATGCCGATCTCTTTGGAAATGATAGAAGTAATGTTCGTTACAATACCGATATCATCATGCCCCACTACACGCAGGGTAATGGGATATTGTGTCCCTTGCGATTTTCCCGCCCAACGGGCTTTGACGATACGATAGCCGAAACGCGAATGCAAGTCACCGGCATTGGGGCAGTCACTACGGTGTATCTTTATTCCTCCCGTCACACTGACAAAGCCGAATACATCGTCTCCATAAATCGGACTGCAACAACGTGCCAGCTTGAAATCCAGTCCTTTCAGGTTTTGGTCGATAACGAGTACATCCTCCTTCGAATGAATTTCTTCGGGCATGCCCTGCTGGAGGTTGTAGCCTTCGGCGCTGCGGTAGGTTATTTCGTCGTGTACGTCATTATCACGTTTCTGCTGTTCAAGGTACTTGTCGAGGAAGTCGTTTACATCGAGCACTTCGTCGGCAATGGCCTGATAGAAATCGGTCACTACTTTGAAGCCGAGACGTTTGATGAGGCGCATCATCGTGGCTTCATCATATTCAATCTTCCGGTTTTTGAACTTGCGTTCCAATGTCTCTTTGGCAAAAGCATGCTGGCGGGCAGCCATTTCCTTCAAAGCTTGACGTATCTTGGTACGGGCTTTCGAAGTGGTTACAATATTCAACCAGTCTTGCTTGGGTGTCTGGGTGTTGGATGTCATGATCTCCACCTGGTCGCCGCTTTGCAAGATGTGCTTCAACTGCACATTCTTGTTGTTTACTCTGGCACCGATACACTTGCAACCTAATTTAGTGTGGATATGAAAGGCGAAATCCAGCACGGTAGAACCTTTGCCCAACTTGAATAAATCCCCTTTGGGCGTAAACACAAAAACTTCGTCTTCATATAAATCCAACTTGAAACGATCCATCGCTTCAAGACCATTGTCCGAGTTCTCTAAAGCCTCACGTACGGATGTCAACCACTCGTCGATTCCCGATTCGCCTTTTATTCCTTTATAGCGCCAGTGTGCGGCAAGACCCCGCTCGGCAATCTCGTCCATGCGTTCGGTACGTATCTGCACTTCCACCCATTTGCCTTCGGGACCCATTACAGTGATATGCAATGATTCATAACCGTTGCTTTTGGGTACGGATAGCCAGTCGCGCAGACGTTTCGGATTGGGCTGGTACATATCCGTAACAATAGAATACGCTTGCCAACATTCCAATTTCTCTTTTTCCTGAGAAGATTCAAGAATCACACGGATGGCGAACAAGTCGTACACACTTTCGAAAGGACATTTCTGCTTCTTCATCTTCTGGTAGATGGAGTGTATGGACTTGGTTCGTCCTTTGAGGTGGAACTTCAATCCTGCTTCTTCCAGTTTTTTTTGTATCGGGGCAATGAAGGCTGCAATGTACTTGTCTCGCGAAGCTTTTGTCTCGTTGAGCTTTTCTTTGATATGATAGTATTTCTCCTTCTCCGTATATTTCAGAGAGAGATCTTCCAATTCCGATTTCAGCTTGTATAAGCCCAGTTTGTGGGCGAGGGGAGCATAGAGGTAGGCAGCCTCGTTGGCTACTTGTTGACGGGCATTCTCATTGTCGCAGTCTTTTATCTGCCGCATAATGTTTACACGGTCGGCAATCATGATGAGTATCACGCGCATATCCTCGGCAAAAGATAGCAGGAAGTTACGGAAGTTCTCCGACTCTATAATCGGACTTTTGGAGTATAGCTCGTTTACACGTATCAAGCCGCGAATGATGCCTGCTACGTCTTCGCCGTAACTTCGTTCTACTTCATCGGTGGTACAAGTACCGCAACGTACGGAGTCGTGAAGCATCAGTCCAAAAATGGAAGCACGCTTCATGCCTATCTCTTCCGCTACAATAACAGCGGTTTGCATATCTTTAATGACCGGGTTCAAACCGAATATATCCCGTTGGATATGGTTGCTTTGTATTGTATTGATAAGATGTGTTTTCAGTTTTTTGCAATCACCCTTCAGGAGCGTTTCGCCGGAAAGTTGCAATAATTTTCGGTAGAGCGTGAAGAGTAACTCCTTCTCATCAGTAGTGAAAAATTCATCTGTTTCCATAATCGTCCGTATTTTGTGCTTCAAAGTTAGTTTTTTTCTTGTTTTTGTAGGTAGCCGTTCTGCTTTTTTTGTATTTTTGGGCATGAATTAATAAAACAATGTATTATGATGACACCGCAAGACAAAGAGCTGCTCGCAAAAAAGGGCATCTCTGAACAACAAATTGCCGACCAGTTGGCTTGTTTCGAGAAAGGTTTTCCATACCTGAAATTATCCGCCGCAGCTTCTGTAGATAAAGGTATATTGGCACCTGATACCGATGAACAGAAAAAGTATTTGGATGCGTGGGAAGCTTATACTCAGACTGATAAGACGGTTGTTAAGTTTGTGCCGGCTTCGGGTGCTGCCAGTCGTATGTTTAAGAATTTGTTTGAATTTCTGGGAGCTGATTATGAAACTCCTCAATCAAGTTTCGAAAAAACATTCTTCGAGAAGATTGAAAAGTTTGCCTTCTATGATGATTTGAATGCCGCGTGCCTAAAAACGGCCGGTAAAGATATTCCTGCATTGATAGCTGACGGAAACTATAAAGCTGTAGTGGCTGCTTTGCTCGAAGCTGCCGGATTGAATTATGGCGCTCTTCCCAAAGGGTTGCTGAAATTCCATAAATACGAGGACGGTAGTCGTACCCCGTTGGAAGAACATTTGGTGGAAGGCGCATTGTATGCCGCCAATAGAAATGGCAAGGTGAACGTACATTTTACCGTATCACCCGAACATCGTGCTTTATTCAAAGCCTTAGTAGATGAAAAGGCAGCCGTTTATGCCAAGAAGTATGGCGTGGAGTATAATATTTCTTTCTCAGAACAAAAACCGAGTACCGATACGGTAGCTGCCGATATGGAAAATAATCCGTTCCGTGACAACGGCAAGTTGGTGTTCCGCCCGGGTGGACATGGCGCACTTATCGAAAACCTGAATGACCTCGACGCAGATGTTATCTTTATAAAGAACATCGACAATGTGGTGCCCGATAAATTGAAAGGGGATACCGTATTATATAAGAAACTGATTGCCGGTGTACTGATTACTTTACAGCAGCAGGCATTTGCTTATCTGCAATTATTGGATAGTGGTAAATATACTCACGATCAGATTATGGAAATCCTCCAGTTCCTGCAAAAGAAACTTTATTGCAAGAATCCTGAAGTGAAGGATCTCGAAGATGCTGAATTGGTGATCTACTTGAAGAATAAACTAAACCGTCCGATGCGCGTATGCGGTATGGTGAAGAATGTGGGTGAACCGGGTGGCGGTCCGTTCCTGGCATACAATAGCGATGGCACTATCTCATTGCAAATTCTCGAAAGCTCACAGATTGACATGAACGATCAGGAGAAGAAAGAGATGTTCGAAAAGGGCACTCACTTCAATCCGGTAGATTTAGTTTGTGCGGTAAGAGATTACAAAGGGCATAAGTTCGACCTCGTGAAGTTTGTGGATAAAGCTACAGGTTTCATCTCTTATAAGTCCAAAAATGGTAAAGATTTGAAAGCTCTTGAACTTCCCGGTCTTTGGAATGGTGCCATGAGTGACTGGAACACTGTATTTGTGGAAGTTTCTTTGGATACATTCAATCCGGTGAAAACGGTGAATGATTTGTTGAGAGAGCAACATCAGTAATAATTAACAACTAACAATGGAGAATGAAGAATGAAGAATGAAGAATTACCATGCGGTGTGTTCACCGCGCAGCAAATTCTTCATTCATCATTCCTCATTCTTCATTTATAACCACTCATTAATGAAGAAAATTTTATTGTTAGGTTCCGGTGAATTGGGCAAGGAATTTGTGATTTCCGCTCAACGTAAAGGGCAGTACATTATTGCCTGCGACTCGTATGCCGGAGCGCCTGCTATGCAAGTGGCAGATGAATTTGAAGTGTTCAGCATGCTGGACGGCGATGCTTTGGAACGTGCGGTAAAGAAACACCAACCGGATATTATTGTTCCTGAGATTGAAGCCATCCGCACGGAACGTTTATATGATTTTGAAAAGCAAGGCATTCAAGTCGTACCCAGTGCACGTGCTGCTAATTTTACGATGAACCGCAAGGCGATACGTGATCTTGCTGCCAAAGAACTTGGTTTGAAGACTGCTAAATATTTCTATGCGACGTCATTGGAAGAACTGAAAGCTGCCGCAGAAAAGATAGGATTCCCTTGTGTGGTGAAGCCGTTAATGTCTTCTTCTGGTAAAGGGCAATCTCTAGTGAAGAGTGCCGATGAACTGGAACATGCCTGGGAATATGGATGCAACGGCAGCCGTGGTGACATCAAGGAACTTATCATTGAAGAGTTCATCAAATTTGATAGTGAAATAACGTTGCTTACAGTTACTCAAAAGAATGGTCCTACTTTGTTCTGTCCGCCCATCGGTCATGTACAGAAAGGTGGAGATTATCGGGAGAGTTTCCAGCCGGCCCATATAGACCCTGCTCATTTGAAGGAAGCGCAGGAGATGGCAGAAAAAGTGACTCGTGCATTGACCGGTGCCGGTCTGTGGGGTGTAGAGTTCTTCTTGAGTCATGACAACGGGGTTTACTTCTCCGAGCTTTCTCCTCGTCCACACGATACCGGTATGGTTACCTTGGCTGGAACACAAAACCTCAATGAATTCGAACTTCACTGTCGTGCCGTGCTTGGTTTGCCAATTCCGGGCATTAAGCAGGAACGCATAGGAGCAAGCGCTGTTATCCTTTCAACCATTGCCAGCGAACAACGTCCCAACTATCGCGGAATGGAAGAAGTTACGAAAGAAGAAGATACCTACCTGCGTATTTTCGGCAAACCTACCACCCGCATTAACCGTCGTATGGGTGTAGTACTCTGCTATGCGCCACTAGATAGCGACCTCAATGCACTTCGTGAAAAGGCAAAGGAGATTGCGGCGAGGGTAGAAGTGTATTAAGTTATGAGTTATTAGTTATAAGTTATTTGTTTGTGATTGCTTTATGCATTCTTGAATCCACAAACAAATAACTTATAACTAATAACTCATAACTACTCAAACAGTCCCGGATAAATCTCCCCTCCCAATTCTGTGACATCGAGGCTTTGTAGTAATGTTCCGTCCGGAGCATAGAAATATTGGAATTCTTCATCAGAATTGTATTGCTCGGTTTCAATAATGATTACTGTAGGTTTGTTGGGGAAGGTGATGATTCTTACGTCAGTCAACCTCATTTCAGCCATTGTACTATTCATGAAAGCGGCGGCAACAGGAGTGGGCACTTTTTCTAATGATTCTACGTCTGTCTCAGTCATTACCCATTGAGCATCATTATTAAACCAGACATCAATTTCCTCATTGTCTATGATGAACTCTGCAACATAACAATCTGCCATTCGTTCCCATTCTACATTAGTGGCATTGGGATACATTTTTTTTAGAGCAGCTCCCATTTTTGCAGGCAAATTATCGTCAGCAAACATGGATACAGAAATCAATAATAACAAGCTGACAAGAAAACCGAATCTAAACTTTTTCATAATCGAGGTGGTATTTAATTTTTGAATAAAAAACAACCTTGTATGACTTTTGTTTAGTAATGTGAGAAGTACTTTTCAGGCGAGCTTTCCTTTAAATACAAAAGCCTTTTCTCCAAAGTCGATTTCCGGTAATAGAGCGTCTGCCTTAAATATACCGTATACCGAAGAACCCGATCCACTCATGGATGCGTATAAGGCTCCTTGTCTATACATTTCGTCTTTAATCTTTCCGATAGCCGGGAATTGGGGGAATACGCTTTCTTCAAAATCATTCACCATACGGTCTTTCCAATCTTCAACCGGTGATTGTGCGATATCTTTTAAAGATTGTTCCGGATGATGGGGCTTGATTTTAGAGAAAGCATCACGTGTGGAAACAAAGATATTCGGTTTTACCAACCACAGCTGATAGCCTTTTAGGGATAACTGAATAGGGGAAAAGATATTTCCGATACCCTCTGCATAAGTAGGTTTGTTTTTGATGAAGAATGCACAATCTGCACCTAATCTAGCCGCATACTCTTCTAAACTTTCATCTTTCAACCCAAGACTGAATTTGTCATTCAGTAGCTTTAGCATGAAAGCCGCGTCTGCCGAGCCTCCGCCCAATCCTGCTCCTGATGGGATATGCTTGAATAAATGAATATCAATCGGGGGCAGATTAAATTCCTTATCCAGCAACTTATATGCTCTTACGACCAGATTGTTTTCCGCTTCACCGGCTATCTCCAAACCTGCCTGGTGCAAATGATATTTCTCATTTCTTTCGTGCAGTACATTCACCTCCAGTGCATCGTCAACAGGAATAGGATAGAATATAGTTTCCAGATTATGATATCCGTCAGGGCGTTTTTCTGTTATATTCAGCCCAAGGTTTATTTTGGCGTTTGGAAAGACAAGCATCTTTTTTTAGTTATAAGTTATGAGTTATAAGTTATTTGTTGGTGGATGCAAAGTTAACAATTTATTAATAACTTATATCTGATTGGTCGTTGAACGATTAAAGAAAAAGAACTATCTTTGCTCTCCCTTTTTTGCAGATACTCTTAAAGAGCCATCGGCAAATAACTTATAACTCATAACTTATAACTAAAAAAAGTGGCAGAACAAAAAAAATACTCCCGCACTCCAAAAGGTAAAACGCCGCAGCCTGTAACAGACTACGGGCGCATCCAGCCGCAAGCTCCCGAACTGGAAGAAGCTGTGTTGGGTGCCTTGATGATTGAGAAAGACGCTTATTCGCTGGTAAGTGAAATTCTCCGTCCGGAGTCTTTTTATGAACACCGGCATCAGTTGATCTATTCCGCAATTACCGATTTGGCTGTCAATCAGAAGCCGGTCGATATTCTTACCGTAAAAGAGCAGCTTGCCAAGCGGGGAGATTTGGAGGAAGTGGGCGGACCTTTCTACATTACTCAGTTGAGTAGTAAGGTTGCTTCGTCTGCACATATCGAATATCATGCCCGCATCATTGCTCAAAAGATGTTGGCTCGTGAGCTGATTACCTTTACCAGTAATATTCAAAGCAAGGCATTTGACGAAACGTTGGATGTGGACGATTTGATGCAGGAAGCGGAAGGAAGGCTGTTTGAGATTTCTCAGCAGAACATGAAGAAGGATTATACACAGATTAATCCTGTCATTGCCGAAGCCTACGACTTGATTCAGAAAGCCGCCGCCCGTGCGGATGGTTTGAGTGGTTTGGAAAGCGGCTATACCAAACTGGATAAGATGACATCCGGTTGGCAACGGGCCGACCTTATTATTATCGCTGCCCGTCCTGCAATGGGTAAGACGGCGTTCGTACTTTCGATGGCAAAGAATATTGCCGTAAATTTTCGTAATCCGGTAGCTCTGTTTTCTCTTGAAATGAGTAACGTACAGTTGGTTAATCGTCTGATTTCCAATGTGTGCGAAATTCCGAGTGAGAAGATAAAGAGCGGTCAGTTGGCGGATTATGAGTGGCAGCAGCTGGACTACAAATTACGTGACCTGCTGGACGCTCCTTTATATGTAGATGATACGCCTTCTTTGTCGGTTTTCGAACTGCGTACAAAAGCCCGCCGACTGGTGCGGGAACATGGGGTGAGAATCATTATCATTGACTACCTTCAGTTGATGAATGCCAGTGGTATGGCATTCGGTAGCCGTCAGGAAGAGGTGAGTACCATTTCCCGATCCCTGAAAGGGTTGGCGAAAGAGTTGAATATTCCTATTATCGCCTTGTCGCAGTTGAATCGTGGTGTGGAGAATCGTGAGGGGGAAGAAGGAAAGCGTCCTCAGTTGAGTGACCTTCGTGAATCCGGTGCCATTGAGCAGGATGCCGATATGGTATGTTTCATTCACCGACCTGAATACTATAAAATATACACTTCGGCCGACGGTAGCGACTTGCGTGGTATGGCGGAAATCATCATAGCCAAGCACCGTAATGGTGCTGTGGGTGATGTGCGTTTACGCTTTATCGGTCAGTTCACGCGTTTTGCCAACCCGGAGGACGATATGGTTATTCCACCTCCAGCCGAAGGTGGAGGAACAACGTTCGGTTCGCGTATGAATGCTCCCATCGGAAGTTCTTCTACACCACCTCCTCCTTCTGCAGCGGACTTTGTACCACAAACGGATAATCCATTCGGTGGAGTAGGGTCTTCAGACGGACCGTTACCTTTTTAAAAATAGATACATGTGATTCAACGTTCTTACCAAAATAGAAAATGCCGATAAATGAATAAATCACTTATCGGCATTTTTAGTGAGATAACCTCAACTTATTTCTTCATTCTCAATACCCTTATGCCGGTCCATTTGCTATTGTCCTTTAGCATCTGCGACAATGCAACTTTAGAGACCTCTACTTTCTTATCTTTAGAGGAAGCGTGCAACAGAGTCAGTTTGCCATCTACATAGAATGCAATACCCATGTGAATAACATCAAGTCCCGGAGTATTGGTAGTAATAGCGATGATGTCACCATTCTTGATCCAATTAAATCCATTATAAGGGAGTTTGTCTTTGGGGAGGTACTTAATGGTTTTTCCGGACAATGATTGTTCAATCTCTTTCATCTTGGCTACATTTTCACTTGAATTGGCAAGTTGTTTGTATTGTTGGGGGTGGGCAGACATATAAGAGATAGACAACTTCTCGGTTGCTGTACCTTTTGATGCTGTTACATCTTCAAGGAAACCGTTGCGTACACCGTTGTTGATCCAGTCTGAAATGTAGTGCAGGCGTGAAGTGTAGCCGTCAATATTGCCATTGCGATAACGAATTTTCTGTAAGTTGTCGGCAAAGTCACCTTCTGCCACCTGACCTTCTTCTGTAGGAGAAAGAGATTCTGCCAATACGTATTCTACAAATGTTGTACAATCTACTTCATCGCAATTGATAATGAGTTCTTCAGGACCATTTATTTCCAACGTATGGGCTACGTATGGGATATCCAAATACTTTATACCATTGCTCAGCATTACTTCACTATTATCTTGTGCGGAAGCGGAGGTTATCATTGCTGCGGCACAAAGAGCACTGAACATAATTTTAGTCATTACTTTCATTGTTTTCTCTTTTGGTTAATATTCTTATTTGTCTTAAAATATAAAAAGGATGCAGCAAATTTACTACATCCTTTTCATAAATACTTAATCCGAAGGGATTAAAATTCAATATTGCTGAATTAATTTTTTATAATCGTCTCCTTTGTTAAAAGGAACGATCGTGAAACCATATTCTATAGCATTGTCTTTTCCGGGACGTATCAGATAAGGCTCATGAGCAATAGCACCCCAACTGTCATCTCCTCCGACACCCATCATACGGTAGTCAATAAATAAATCTACCAGTCTTTCAGGCAAAGGATCGGTAAGATGGCGATGAACAGTTTCGTTGGTTCGAGGAGCTGCATTGTGGATACTTTCTCCGCTATCCAAAGTTCCCAAAGGATAGTTGGATGCATTCAATTCAAATGTTCGGTCGGCAACAAATAATAGCCCTTGCTTGGAATTTTGCATCAGAGCACACCAGTAGATATCCGTACGGTGATTGTTTTCCTGCGGACGAATGTAGGGCTCGTACATATTTCTGATAGGAGTCGTATATTCTCCGATAAACTGTGAAGTACGACGGTCGCGATAGTTCTCCTTCGGTCCACGTCCGTAGTAAGTAAGAGTCGTGAATGACTCCGGTAGCTGCATCCTTAAACCGACGCGTGGTATCATAGGAGCTTGATTGCCCTCTGCAACGAATTGATTGTTGACTTTGATGATGCCGTTGGCATATATCTTATAAGTGATATTCCATTGCGCATCTGTTTGCGGGAAACGATAAGCTACCTTCACAGTGGTAGAATCATTACCTTTGGATACATTGAAACTTTCTGCCTTCAAATCCTGATAGCTGGCTTCCTTCCATACTTTAAGTTTAGCAGGTAATTGTGCTCCATAATCATTGTCGGTCGGTGCACGCCAGAAGTAGGGGCGAGGACCTTGTCCGTTTAAAATGTATTCTTGTTTTTTATACTGATAAGATACCAACAAGCCACTTTGTTTGTCGAATGTAGCTTTAAATTCAGGACCGAAGAATGTGATTTGAGTAACATCATCCTGAACTGCGGCAGGTTTCTGTATCGGTGCTTCTTGCTTGAAGAAGGTATGAATATACATCTGTTCGCGGGCAATCACTGTTCCGGTAGGTAAGAATGGCTCAGGGGCGTGGATGGCCGCATAGAATTCAATGCGTACATCTCCTGTGGTATATTTCTCTTTAGGAATACCTTTCAAGAAGCCACTGGTTATTGTTTTGCCCGGGGCAGCGTTCACCTTTTCGATATTTCCCTTGTAGATTTCTTTTCCATGATCGCGGATGATATAGTAGAAATCATATCTGTTGAGATTAGTAAAAGAGAAATCATTGCGGATTTTTACGGTACAAGTTTGTTTATCAAAATCAAAGAACTTGATGTTTTGATATACTTTTCCCATCTCCTCTGTTTGCGGTTTGGTACTGCGGTCGGGATAAACAATACCGTTTATACAGAAATCTCCATCAGAAGGGGTTCCGTTTTCACCGTAATCGCCACCATATTTCCAGTATTTCCGTCCGTTGTTAGTCTTGGCAGCAAAGCCTTGATCGACCCAATCCCAAATGCATCCACCCTGAAGGATAGGATATTTCTCAATAACATCCCAATAATCCTGGAAGTTACCGAGGCTGTTACCCATGGCATGTGCATATTCGCAGAGGATAAGCGGGCGTGTCATTTCTTTGTTTTGGGCATACTTTTCCAGATATTCAATAGAAGAATACATCGGGCAATGAATATCAGTATTCCATTCCAAACCGGCTCGTTCGTACTGAATGGGGCGGCTGTCTAGCATTTTCAGGGTATTGTAAGTAACATAGAAGTTCAGTCCGTTTCCGGCTTCGTTACCCAAAGACCAAGTGATGATACAAGGATGATTTTTATCACGTTCGTACATGTTCATGGTACGGTCGATGTGAGCATTCATGAAAAGCGGATTGTTTGCCAACGTACCGCCAACCTGTAAATCATAACCCATACCGTGGCTTTCAATGTTGGCTTCGTCTATTACGTAGATGCCATATTGGTCGCAAAGTTCATAAAAACGTTCTTGTTGCGGATAGTGGCAGGTACGTACTGTGTTGACATTATACTTTTTCCAAAGTTCAAAGTCTTTCTTCATCAAATCTTCTGAAACATAATGTCCGGTGAATTCGTTGTGCTCGTGGTAATTCACACCTTTTATCAGGATAGGTTTACCATTCACCAACAGTTGCTTGTCTTTGATTTCAACGGTACGGAATCCGACTTTGCAACTGGTTGCTTCAATCACATCTCCGTTAGGACGTTTCAGGCTGATAACAAGTGTATAAAGATTAGGAGTCTCAGCAGTCCACTTTTGAGGATCACTGACGGTCTTTTTCGTAAACTCCACTTCCGTTTGGTCGCCGGTTATTTGGGTAGAAGAATGCGCAACTTGTTGGTCATTGCTGTCCAAAAGGCGGTATCCCACTACAATGGGAGTATTTTGTCCGGTTTCGTTCGTCAACTTAACTTTCAATTTTATGATGCCGTCACGGTACGAATCATCCAATGGAGTTTCTGCCTTGAAATCCGTTATATGGATTTGGGGCTGCGCATAGATGTAAATATCCCGTTCAATGCCACTTATACGCCAAAAGTCCTGGCATTCCAGATAATTGGCATCCGAAAAACGGTGTATTTGTATAGCTATGATGTTCTTTCCTTTCTTGGCAATAGCGGAGACGTTAAAGCGGGTAGGAGTTTTGGCGTCTTTGCTCATTCCCAAGAATTTGCCATTAAGGTAATAGAATGCTGCTCCGCGTACTCCGTCGGCACTCAGGAAAATTTCTTTATTGTCCCAGTCTCCCGGAAGGGTAAATTCGCGGCGATAAGTACCAGTAGGATTCCAGTCCTTGGGAACGTATGGAGGATTGGGCTTATCCCAATAGGGGGCATATCCGGGGGAACAGAATTCGTATGACGTATTCACATAGATGGGTGTACCGAAGCCTTGTAACTCCCAGTTGCCCGGAACGTTGATATCCGGCCAATGATTAACGTTTGTACGTTCATTCATAAAGTCCGTGGGACGATCAGCAAAGTTTTCCACATAGCTGAACTTCCATTTCCCGTTGAGGGACAAGCGGTATGTACCGTTTGTGCGGTCGTTGATGATAGCATCATTCTCTGTGGTATAAGAGGTAAAAGTACTACGGGGGTCCTCTTTGTTGATGCTTGTCAACTTGGGATTGGTTATCTGCTCGTAGCGTCCTTCTTGTGCTATAAGCGTAAGAGGAAATGCCAGAAAGCTGAGTAATAATTTAATTTTCATATTATGGGTTATTAGAGAATACAAGTCCGTCACGCAACCATTTTTCTAATTCTTCGGTCCATTGGCGTTTATAAGTGAAGTTGTCACGAAATCCCCAGCCATGTTCGCCCGTAGGATATACATGCAGGCTGGCAGGAA
The DNA here is from genome assembly GCA_023458215.1 of Bacteroidota bacterium. The sequence goes on along the minus strand of JAEXAJ010000076.1, from coordinate 8,934 downwards.
CCTTCTGATCACGGAGTGCAAGGAAATAGCCTATTCCGTTGATAGGAGGTACTGCACCATCGTCGGCAGAAAGCATGATGAAAGCTTGCGGAGATCGTGGTGATACTTGTCTTTCAAGAGAATATTTTTGCTCCAATTCCTGCGAGGGGTTTTCTCCGAGAAGATTCTTACGGGAACCTCCATGGGTGACACCTTTCAACATGGAGATGACCGGATAGAATAATATCTGGAAATCGGGGCGTGTCTTTTCACTACTATAAAGAGTGGCAAGGGAGGCGGCCAAATGTCCACCTGCGGATGCTCCCATGATGCCGACACGCTGCGGATTGATTTTCCATTCTGCTGCATGTTGGCGTACAAGTCGTATAGCTTGTTCTGCATCCGAAAGAGGGACTTCGTAATGACCGTTCGGCATGCGGTATTTCAGAACCACATAGGTAATGCCTTGTGTGTTAAACCAAGATGCCATATCATAACCTTCGTGCTCCATGGCAAGACCGCTATATCCACCTCCCGGACACATAATGATAGCCATGCCGTTCGGCTTTTCAGCAGGGAAAACTTTTATAAAAGGAGTGGTGACATTGGAGACACCTCCACCATAATCCCATCTTTGTTCCTCACCTTTCAATTCGTTGCTATTGGGAGCACCGTTGGGCCACAAGGGCAGCTCAACAGGCTTTTGGGCAGATAACATAGTTGTTATTAATAAAAAAGATAAAATAAAAAAATTCTTCATGGATGTTTTATCTTAATGCAAATTATTTGACCTTCATCGAAGCTTTAATCAAGTAGAATATCAGCAGGGCATAAGCACCGAGTGCCAGCACTTCCGACCAAGAGTTTTGTACCCATGCATCATTGACGAGATTGATACCTCCGAAACGCATAGCCGCACTCACTACCCCCATCAGGGCACCACCGGCAATGAAGCCGGATGCAAGCAATGTTCCTTTTTCTCCACGTTCTGTATTGAGAGCTGAGTCTTTGCTACGACTGGTTACAAACCAATTGACGGCACCGCCCACTACCAATGGAACGTTCAGTTCCAGCGGAATAAACATACCCAAGGCGAACGCCAGTGCCGGAATCTTGCAGAAGTTTAATATAACTGCAAGTACAGCGCCGATACCATATAGTAACCACGGAGCACCTACGCCGTTCATTAACGGTTCGATAACCGCAGCCATAGCATTTGCCTGCGGTGCAGCCAATTGCCCGCTTGTAAAACCGTATGTTTTATTCAGGATTATCATTACACCTCCCACAGTGGCAGCAGAAACAATGGTTCCGAGAAACTTCCATGCTTCCTGCTTGGCTGGTGTACTTCCTAACCAGTAACCGATTTTTAAATCGGTAATAAAACCACCTGCCATGGACAGGGCCGTACACACCACACCTCCCATAACAAGTGCTGCAACCATGCCTTCGGGACCTTTCAGCCCTACAGCTACCATAACTACTGACGCTAGGATCAAAGTCATCAGGGTCATACCGGAAACGGGATTAGTACCCACGATGGCGATGGCATTAGCGGCAACGGTAGTAAACAGGAAAGCAATACCCGCTACCAGCAAAATAGCTACAAGGGTATGCAATAAATTGCCCTGCATGACATCAAAATAGAAAAACAACACTACCAATATCAAAGTAATAATGGAACCGATAGCAATGATTTTCATAGAAATATCCCGTTGGGTACGCTTTATAGAAGCTTCTACATTAGATTTACCACCCATTTCTTTGGCAGCTAATCCCACAGCGCTTTTAATAATTCCCCATGACTTGATGATACCTATAATACCCGCCATAGCAATACCGCCGATACCGATACTTTTGGCATAATACTTGAATATTTCTTCGGGTGCCATGGCTCCAACAGTTGCCGTAATTTCCGGATTCCATTGATTTAATACACTATCTCCCCAGATCATTGACATTCCGGGGATAATAACCCACCATACGGCAAGCGAACCGGCACAAATGATAGAAGCATATTTTAGTCCGACGATATATCCCAAACCAAGAACAGCAGCACCGGTATTTACCTTAAATACCAATTTAGCCTTTTCGGCCATCATTTCGCCGAAACCGCAGACGCGGGTCGTGAAGTTTTCATTCCACCAACCGAATGTAGCTACAATGAAATCATACAGACCGCCGATAATTCCTGCCATCAACAAAGGTTTTGCCTGACTGCCGCTTTTTTCTCCTGAAACAAGTACTTGTGTAGTAGCTGTTGCCTCAGGAAATGGATATTTGCCATGCATGTCACTTACAAAATATTTTCGGAAAGGAATAAGAAAAAGAATACCCAGCACACCTCCCAACAGGGAACTGATAAATACTTGTGCAAAGGTTACTGATATTTCTTTAGGGTAAGATTCTTGAAGAATATATAAAGCAGGCAATGTGAAGATAGCTCCTGCTACAATTACGCCTGAACTGGCACCGATAGACTGGATAATCACATTCTCGCCTAGCGCATTTTTACGTTTTGCAGCTCCGGATACTCCCACCGCAATAATGGCGATGGGGATGGCTGCTTCGAATACTTGTCCGACTTTCAGCCCTAGATAGGCGGCAGCGGCAGAAAAGAGGATTGCCATGCAAATACCCCATGAGACTGACCAAACATTTACCTCCGGATATTTTTTATCAGGGCTCATTAAGGGATTGTATACCTCACCCGGCTTTAATTCACGAAATGCATTTTCCGGTAATCCGGTAAACTGATCTTCTTCTTGCTTCATGATTCTGTTATTTTATGTTTTTATGATTTGATTTTATGCATTAGATATATTATAAATCAACTTATCTCCACTTTTGAGACAAAGAAAGCAAAAAAAAAGGAGAATTGAAAAATTCTCCTTCATTCTATGATTTAAAAACACTTATTTTGCATCTTTTGCTGTCATATCGCCTTCTACAAACAATCTCATCATTTCCGTTTTTGCATTAGTGCGCAAAGTAATGGATTTTTTGAAATGTCCCGGATATTTACCAGTACCGTTATAGGTTACTTTGACTGTGCCTGATTTTCCCGGTAAGATAGGTTCTTGCGTATACTCAGGAACCGTACATCCGCAAGATGCAACTGCCTGATGAATGACCAATGGAGCATCACCTATGTTTTTGAACGTAAATGTGCAACTGACAATTGGACTGTTTTCGGAGAATGTACCGAAATCATGTGAGGTCTTATCGAATTTTATGTCAGCCTTGGCTTGTGCAGATGCATAACTAATGCTTAAGACCATCATCATCATATAAAAAACGAGTTTCTTCATGTTCTTATCTTTTTTATATTCAACGGGGGCAAAGGTAAACCTTTTCTGTGAAATATGTTTCTTACTCAGTGCGAAATTGTATTAAATCGGAACTTTAGAACAAATTTGTGCAACTCCTGTTGTTCCCGATTCGCTATCAGGGCAACCGTATCAAAATAATAGTTCATTTCTTTCGTGTTTTGAAACAAATTTAAGTTATGGCTGCCCTATAATTACTTTTAATCTTAAACCGTACCAAGTTATTTTTTTAGCATTATTAAAAAAACTTTCTTTAGGCATCCTATTTCTTTTCTTTGTGTTCTTGTATTCTCCGAAGTGTCATCTTTGGAGAGATATTCTATGACTTACTAAACAACTGTATGTTATGAAAAGGAAAGGAAAGAAAAAGGAAAAAGAAGAGGAGCCGATAGACTTTACCGGCTTTATGCTTCGGGTAATTAATGAGTTGGAAGAGGAGGAGCGTTACAGCACGGCACATGTGTATTGGTATGCTTACCAAGCCTTCCTAGAGTTTGTAGGCGGTGGTAAGATCTTCTTCGGAGCCATCAATCGCTACTCGCTGAAACGCTTCGAGAAGTACGAGGGCGACCGGCAGAAGAAGTGGAACACGATTTCTACGTATGTGCGTGCCCTGCGGTCGGTGTATCACCGGGCGGTGGATGCGGAAGTGATTCCGGGTGAATACCGACTGTTCAGCGGTGTGTTTACGGGTACAAAGGTGGAGCAGAAGCGGGCATTGCAGGACGAAGAGATGCGACGGATGCTGAAGGATGATGAGTTGTGCGAGCCTTTGTGCCAGGCAAGGGATTTGCTCTCGTTGATGTTCCGTCTGCAAGGCATGCCCCTGGTGGACTTGCTGCACCTGCACCGGGGCGACCTGCACACCGATGCCACCGGCCTCACCGCACTGACTTGCCACCGACAAAAGACGGGCACACCGCTACAGGTAACCCTCACTGCCGAGGCACTGGCGCTGATTGACCGTTATCGCAGCACGGATCCCGCCTCGCCCTACCTATTGTGTTTCTTCGACGGTATTACCGGAGCTAAAGAAATCTACCACGAGTATTGCCGCCAACTGTGGTTGCTCAATAGTAGACTGACCAAGCTCGCCGCTTTCCGTGGACTGACCGGCGTACGGGTAAGCTCGTATACCGCCCGCCACACGTGGGCCACGGCTGCCAAGTTCTGCCTGGTACCAGAAAGCGTGATATCCGAAGGATTGGGGCATTCGTCACTCGAAGTAACTCGCACTTATTTGAAAAGTTTTGAATGCGGAGAACTGGCGAAGGCTAACAGGCTTGTGATGGCACGTGTTCTTCTCGGAGAGGCAAGTTGTTGGAAATGAGAAGAAGAAAGTAGTTACTTGTTAGGTAACGGAAAAGCCTAAACCACGACAAAGATATAAAAAGAGTTTAAAACAGTGGTACATAACACTCTTTTATTTGTACATAAAGCACGATATTCCTTTAATTATACTCTTGAACCCTAAAACCTACCTTACTTTTTCATTCTTTACGTGGAGTAAACCATGTGTCGTGCCACCTTGCGCTTTTGTCAAAAACGCGAGGTCGGATGCTTGTTGTCTTTACTGAACCTACAAATCAAAAATACGGGTGTCATGCCTCTGCAACGCCTTGCAAATTGGTGTATTTGTGCTTTCCGTTACCTAACAAGTAACTGAGTCTCCGAAACCGAAATATTGAGTATAAGAAACTACTTATGGAAAATAAACAAACTTATAAGAAAGGCGACAAAATATGGGTACAGGTACCTACAGAGAGGACTAAACCTACCAAACACCTTGCATTGATTCTTGCAGTATTGCTAACTCCAATTCATTTTAATCAAGAACTTCACTTCGCCGTTCGCTACTTCGACAAAGAGGGTATGGCAGCTTATCAGTGCATCCCGGAAAGTTGGATTGTGGGACTTGCCAGTGAAGAACAAGCAAACAATGTACAAACAATATATTACTAACCCTCCTCCCGCCTTGGGAGGACTTTAAAACACAATTATATGATGAAATCAATTAGATTCTGTGTCCTGCTCCTTGTTGCAGCAGTGGTCATGTGGAGTTGCGGTGACGATTATGACGACACCGCTTTGCGCAACGATGTAAACGACCTAAAGTCGAGAGTAGAAAAACTGGAAGCCTGGTGTACTACCGTGAACGGGCAGATCAGCTCCCTTCAAGGACTGGTCAGCGCTCTCGAAGCGAATGATTATGTAACGGGTGTGTCTCCTGTTACTGTAGACGGGAAAACCGGTTATACCATCACCTTCACCAAGAGTGAAGCCATCACCATCTTTGATGGTGTAGACGGTAAGAACGGAGCAGATGGTACCACTCCCGTGATCGGCGTAGACAAATTCACCGACGGACTTTACTACTGGACAGTGAAGAACGGTGATGCCACCGCTACTTGGGTGAAGGATGCCTCCGGCAATAAAATCCGCACCACCGGTGATATAGGCAAGACGCCCAAGCTGAGCGTAGCCGCTGACACTGACGGTAAGGTTTACTGGCAAGTAGACGGCCAATTCCTGAAGGATGCCGCCGGCAAGAATGTTCCTGCCACCGGTGATAAAGGTGCGCAAGGCGAACAGGGTGCGCAGGGCGCACAAGGCGATGCCGTATTCAAGAAAGACGGCGTGAAGGTGAATGCTGATGGTACCGTAACCTTCACCCTGGCAGGCGAGAATGGCGCTACATTTACCCTTCCTTGTGTCGATCCTATCGGTATTTTCGATAGCTTTGCTACTATCACTACTGCCGAGGCCAAAGACATCGCTTTGGCACTGAATATAAAGGATGCCGAATATGCCGCCATCAAGGCCGAAGTGACCAACAGCAAAGGCTTGGGCGTAGCCATTGCCACCCGTGCCGCCAAAGCACCGTGGACGGTAGCCATCAAGCAAGTTCCTACATTCAACACGGACGGAAGTATCAAGGATCAAGCCATTGTTACCGTTACTCCTCCCGCAATGGACGACCCTGCTGCTGACACTGACATCGCCCTATTGAAAGTGACGATTGTAGGTAAAGACGGAAAAGAACATGCTGAAACCCGTGTACTGAAATATGGTGTAGAGGTGGAAAGCGTAACGCTCTCTAAAAACAAGCTTGCTATCGTAGTGAACGAAGAACAGACATTGACTGCCACCATAATCCCTGCTGTGGCATCGCAAACCGTTACCTGGAGTACGAGCGATGCAACAATCGCCACAGTAGATGCCGCTACGGGTAAAGTGAAAGGCTTGAAAGCCGGAAAGGTGACTATCACCGCTGCTTCTACCGCCAACAGTGAAAAGAAAACTGCCTGCGAAGTAACTGTAAGCACAGTAGCCGTAACGAAAATCATCCTGAGTGATATCACTGTTCAGTTAGGTAAGAAGCAGATTCTCACCGCTACTATTGAGCCTGCCACTGCTACGGTTAAAACCGTGACTTGGAGCAGCGACAAGCCTGAGATTGCCAAGGTTGATGCCACTACGGGCGAAGTTGAAGGTAAAGCCGAAGGCGACGCAACGATAACCGCTACCGCCATAGACGGTAGTGGTATAACAGGTACTTGCAAGGTAAAGGTGACAAAAGAGAAAACGATTGTGTGGGCAGTTGGTAACTTGGTAGCCGACGGAGTTAACGGAGCAAAGATTGGTGCACCTACCGATAACGGCTTGTACTTCCAGTTCGGTTCGCTCATTGGTTGGATCGATTCGGATACAAGCGATCCTACAATCGCTGTAAAACCTGCTGCTTTTAATGGTAATGAAGGTTGGACGGAAACCGGAAAGATTTGGCAGGGTACAGAAGGTACTGTTCCATTTACAGTTACCGGTTCCGGTTCTGCTGATGAGAAAGCCGGAATAGGTGATCCGTGCCGTTACTACTTAAAGGGTACTTGGCGTTTGCCGACAAAAGATGAATATGAGAAGTTATTCGACAAAAATGGCTATCCGTCTACAGGTCCTTGGAAGTGGGGAAACTCTTCCGCAACCAACAATATGTTAAACTTAACATTCCCGGCTTCGGGCTTTCGCAGCAGCAGCGATGGCAGCCTGGACCGCGTTGGGACGTACGGTCACTATTGGAGCGCATCGCCAATCAGTGCCAGCTATGGGTCCTTCCTGTACTTCTACGATACCTTCTTGAATCCGGACAGCGAGTACAATCGGGTTTACGGAATGCCTGTGCGTTGTGTCCAAGAAAATTGAGCCACCCGTCTGTCCAGCTGGATATGTCATCCGGCCCCGTTCAGCCGGATATGTCATCCGACTGTTACGAGCCTAAGGATTTCCAAATCCTATTCTCTCTTTTTCAACATTAAATAAGTAATAACCCACCCTGCCCCCTTTCTTTGTCGGCATCGATCGAGAAAACGGGGCAGGGTTTTTAATTTAAATAATTATGGCAGAAGACATCAAGTATCAAATCAACGGCCAGTTGGCCGACAACACCGTAACGGTGGACGACAAGACGGACATGATCCTCGTCCCCGTATCGAACGGAAACGCCGACGAAAAGCGCATCATCGCCGAGATGAAAGCCGAAGACTCCGGTCTGCGTGAAGAAACCATCCAGCATGTGTTCGACCTCGAAAAGCGTGTCATCAAGCGCATGCTGATGAGTGGAATGAGTGTGAACACAGGACTTTATCATGCCAGTACGAGTTTCCGTGGCATCATCGAGAACTCGTCGTGGAATGCGAACAAGAACTCGATCGTAGTAAACTTCAACCCCGGTGCCGATCTGCGCGAGGCTATCAAGAAGACTACCGTAAGCATCATCGGCGAGAAGGGCAGCGCCCTCTACATAGGTGGTGTAAAAGACGCTTCGCCCCGTGCGCAAGACGCCTCCGCCACCGCCGGACGTGCCTTCACGCTGACGGGCAGCAAGCTGAGAGTAGCGGGCACGCACGCTTCGGTGGGCATCACACTGACCCCTGCTTCGGGCGGCAGCGCTACCAAAGTGACCGAAGACCTGTTTGTGGTGAACGATCCGTCGAAAGTGACCTTTATCATTCCTCCCGCGCTTGCCAACGGCACGTATCTGCTGAAACTGACCACGCAATTCGGAGGCAAGGGCAATATATTACTGAAAACACCCCGCAGTGTGGAGAAGACGATTTATATCGGTACCGCACCGTCGGGCGGCGGTGGCTCTACCGGTGGTGGAGACGAGAATGATAATCCGCTAGGATAAGAAGTATCGGGGGTCTGATAGATAGAGAAAGAGGGGTGACGTTGCCATGCAGGCGGGTCGCCCCTCTTGCTGTTAAGGTAAGACACCCTTACCAGGTAAGGTAAGCCATCCTTACCAGGCAAGGTGAAATACCTACGGCAATGTGATTGCCGTTATCGGCGACGGTTCTTTAAGTGGCGGCGAGGCTTTCGAAGGGCTGGATTATGCGGCGGAATGAACATCCGGTAGCTATCAGGGTACCTGCCAATGGCGTTGTCATGACCAGGCAGACTGTAGAAGAAGATTACGGTGTACTGAACCGTTATAAAGTAGTTGAGCAGGGAGCGAAAGTGGCTATTCTCGCCTTAGGCTCATTCTTCCAGTTGGGACAATCTGTTGCTGAACTACTGAAACAACAAAGGGGGATTGATGCTACATTGGTTAATCCACGTTATATCA
>JAEXAJ010000075.1 GCA_023458215.1 Bacteroidota bacterium | reverse complement strand
TCGTAGCTTGGTTTATGGGAATCATCGATTTCTCGTCCATAAAAAGTTATGGCGGCTTCAATTTACCGATGCCATTTCGCTACGGACTTGCTTTCGACTTCTCTACCATCATTGCGCTGGGATTGATTTTTATGATTACAGCCATTGAGGCATACGGAGATATCACTGCCAATTCGCTGATTTCGGGTGAGCCGGTAGAAGGAGAAACGTTTGTAAAACGTGCTTCGGGAGGTATCCTTGCCGATGGGTTTAATTCAATGCTGGCGGGGGTCTTAAACTCTTTTCCCAACTCCGTCTTTGCCCAAAACAACGGAATGATACAGCTCACCGGAGTTGCCAGCCGTTACGTGGGTTACTACATCGCCGGATTCCTGATAATTCTCGGATTATTTCCTGCCGTAGGGTTAGTTTTCTCACTCATGCCGGAACCTGTATTGGGAGGTGCCACCCTGCTTATGTTCGGAACAGTAGCTGCGGCCGGCATTCGCATCATCTCCGCACAAGAAATCAACCGTAAAGCTACACTGGTGATGGCTATCAGTTTCTCGCTGGGGTTGAGCGTAGAGCTTGTACCCGAAATATTGTGCCAGCTTCCTGATGCGCTTCGAAACATATTCTCGTCCGGCATCACTACCGGAGGATTAACGGCTATTTTAGCAAACGCATTCATTCAGGTAAAAGAGTAAGTTTCTTCAAGAGAAATCATTAACTTTGCCTGCAAGAAATGAAATAAGCACATGACCAAAAAATACGGAAATATACTGATCGTAGATGATAACCGGGGAGTACTGAGCGCTCTACAACTCTTGCTGAAACCTTACTTCGAGCAAATAGTAACGCTCGCATCACCGATAACTTTGCCCAGCGCGCTGCGTGAAGCAAGCTGGCAAGTAGTGCTTTTGGATATGAATTTCACTTCGGGCATCAATACCGGTAACGAAGGGCTCTACTGGCTGCACGAAATAAAGAAGCTCCATCCTTCGCTACCCGTAGTGCTCTTTACCGCTTACGCCGACATCGACCTTGCCGTCAGAGGTATTAAAGAAGGAGCCATAGATTTCATCGTAAAGCCGTGGGACAACCAAAAGTTAGTGGAAACTTTGCTGAATGCAGCAGAATCTACCTTCAAGAAGCGTTCGAAAGGAGAAACAAATACCCTTGATGCAAAACCCTCTTCAATGTATTGGGGAAATAGCCCCGGTATGCAGCAACTTCGCCTGCTGGTAGAGAAAACAGCCGTAACGGATGCCAATATCCTCATTACCGGTGAAAACGGAACCGGAAAAGAAATGTTGGCACGTGAAATACATGCCCTCTCTTCCCGTCATCTGCAAAGCATGATAAGTGTAGACATGGGTGCAGTAACCGAAAGTCTCTTCGAAAGTGAATTGTTCGGTCACATGAAAGGCTCTTTCACCGATGCTCATGCCGACCGTGCCGGCAAGTTTGAGGCAGCCAATCGTAGTTCTCTCTTTTTAGATGAGATCGGCAATCTCCCCTATCATTTGCAAGCTAAATTATTGACTGCCATCCAACGTCGGAGCATTGTCCGCGTGGGTAGCAACACCCCTATACCGGTAGATATCCGCCTTATCTGCGCCACCAACCGTAATCTTTCTGAGATGGTAGCCAAAGGCGAGTTCCGTGAGGATTTGTTGTATCGCATCAACACCATACATCTCGAAATACCCTCTTTGCGTGACCGTCCCGAAGATATCATTCCGCTTGCCGAACGGTTTATCCTACAGTTCTGCAAACAATATGATAAAACTCCCGTCAAGCTGACTGACGGCGCCCGCGAGAAGCTGATGCTTCATCCTTGGTACGGTAATATCCGTGAATTAGAACACGCTATTGAGAAAGCTATCATTATCTGCGACAATGCTTTTCTTCCTGCCGAATTATTCCAATTGCCTCGCCGGAGCGATACTCCCGAAGCATCCGCATCCACTTTGGAAGAAATGGAAATGCAAATGATCCGCAAGGCATTGGACAAATGTAGTGGAAACCTCTCTGCCGTCGCGGCACAGCTCGGCATCACGCGTCAAACGTTGTATAATAAGATGAAGAAGTATGGAATTTGAAAATAGTTATTAGTTATAAGTTATTAGTTATTTGTTTGTAAAACGCTAATCACTGACAACTTATAACTTATAACTAATAACTTATAACTAGTATCGCATGTTGAAAAAGATAAATACATATTACTCTTTTCGTGCTACTGTCTGTATTTTGGCGGCAGTGCTCACGGGAGCGGCTTGGATGAATGTATTCATCAGCCATTCGGCTTCGCACGGCAGAATCATCGATTCAATATTTTGGGCAAGCTTATGTACATTGCTTCTTCCCTTGGCGCTGCGATGGCAACATAAATTGTACCGCCAGCATGTACGAAGAGTACTCTTTATGCTCGATGCTATCGAAAATAACGACAATGCCATACATTTCTCCGAAACGGATAATAATGCGGATGCACGACTGGTAAACGGTGCATTGAACCGGGTAGCACATATTCTTTATAATGTAAAGAGTGAAACCGCCCAACAGGAAAAGTATTACGAACTTATACTGGAGTGCATCAGCACAGGTATTCTTGTGTTGAATGACAACGGTGCGGTCTACCAAAAGAACAGCGAAGCCCTGCGTCTGTTGGGATTAAGCGTCTTTACCCATGTCAGCCAACTGGCACGCATCGATTCCCACCTTACTCATGTACTTGCAAATTGCCGCCCGGGCGACAAATTACAAATACCTTTCAGTAATGAACGCGGCACTGTAAATCTATCTATTCGCATCAGTGATATCACCGTCCGTAAAGAGCATCTCCGCATTCTTGCCCTGAATGACATCAACAGCGAACTGGACGAAAAGGAAATCGATTCTTGGATCAGGCTGACCCGCGTGTTGACGCATGAAATTATGAATGCAGTAACCCCGATAACCTCGCTCAGCGACACCCTTTTGGGATTAACCCATTCATCTCCCATCATTAAAGAAGAAATTCAGAGCGGATTGCAAACCATCAGCAGTACCGGCAAAGGATTGCTTTCTTTTGTTGAATCCTATCGCAAATTCACCCGCATCCCTACCCCTGAACCTTCTTTATTCTATGTGAAAAGCTTCATCGAACGTATGGTGGAACTGGCACGCCATCAGTACCCCGATGTTCCTGTAAGCTTCCATAGTAACATTACACCGGATGATCTCATCCTTTATGCCGACGAGAACCTGATTTCGCAAGTTGTTATCAATCTGCTTAAAAATGCCATCCAAGCTATCGAATCCACTCCTCCGTCAAACAACGAAGGCAGCATCCGAATCCAAGCATACTGCAATGAAGCGGAAGCGGTTTTAATAGAGATATCCAACAACGGACCCGCTATTCCGGCGGATATTGCCGAACATATTTTTATACCTTTCTTTACCACCAAAGAAGGTGGCAGTGGTATAGGGTTAAGCATCTCTCGCCAAATCATGCGTTTATCAGGTGGAAATATCTCATTGATACCGGGTAAGGAAACTACCTTTGTATTGAAATTCAATTGAACTATTTGCTCGTTACAGTTGTTGAAATATATAAATCCCCTAACACAAAAGATATGATATTTACAGCAGAAAACACTCTACTGATTGGTTCTATTTTACTTTTTGTCAGCATCATCGTCGGTAAAACAGGTTATCGCTTCGGAGTCCCGGCATTGTTACTCTTCCTTGTAGTGGGCATGCTGTTTGGCAGTGACGGACTAGGATTACAATTTCATAATGCCAAAGAAGCACAATTTATCGGCATGGTGGCCCTTAGCGTTATTTTGTTTTCGGGTGGTATGGATACCAAATTTACGGAGATCAAGCCGATTCTCTCTCCCGGTATTGTTCTATCTACGGTAGGGGTATTGCTGACTGCCATATTTACAGGACTTTTCATATGGTGGCTTTCGGGGATGAGTTGGACTAACATCCATCTTCCACTCATCACCTCATTATTACTTGCCTCCACCATGTCTTCCACCGACTCCGCTTCGGTTTTTGCCATTCTTCGTTCTCAAAAGATGAATCTGAAACATAACCTGCGCCCCATGTTGGAGCTGGAAAGCGGCAGCAACGACCCTATGGCATACATGCTTACTATTGTACTCATCCAATTTATCCAGTCATCCGGAATGGGAGTTCCCCATATTCTGGGCTCATTTGTCGTACAATTCATTGTAGGTGCCGCAGCCGGTTACATACTCGGCAAACTGGCTATTCTTATGCTGAACCGGATAAATATCGACAATCAGGCATTGTACCCCATTCTGTTGCTTTCCTTTGTGTTCTTTACCTTCTCGATAACAGATCTTCTGAAAGGTAACGGCTATCTGGCTGTCTACATTGCGGGTATGATGGTGGGCAATAATAAGATTACATACCGCAAAGATATCTATACCTTTATGGATGGACTGTCCTGGTTATTCCAAATCATCATGTTCCTTTGCCTTGGTTTACTTGTCAATCCTCACGAGATGCTCGAAGTGACTGTAGTGGCACTTCTTATCGGCGTATTTATGATAGTAATCGGTCGTCCTTTAAGTGTATTCCTCTGCCTGCTGCCTTTCGGCAAAAAGATCACTTTCAAATCACGATTGTTTGTATCTTGGGTAGGATTACGTGGTGCGGTACCTATTATCTTCGCCACGTATCCGGTGGTAGCCCAAGTACCCGGCGCGCATGTTATCTTCAATATCGTATTCTTTATCACCATTGTTTCGCTGATTGTTCAAGGTACCACGGTTTCATGGGTTGCCCGCCTGTTAGGACTTTCTATTCCAATGCCAAAGACCGGTAACGAATTTGGCGTGGAACTGCCTGATGAAATAGATTCCGACTTACGCGATATGACCGTCACCCGCGAAATACTCGAAAGAGGACATACTTTAAAGGATATGAATCTCCCCAAAGGGACATTGGTAATGATTGTAAAACGCGGCGACGAATATCTTATTCCCAACGGCACACTAAAATTACATGAAGGAGACAAACTACTCCTGATTTCGGAAAAGAGCAAAGAATAAGAGTTTTGGGCAAATTATACAACCACTAAGATCAATAAAAAATTAAGAAACAACTTGTTTCGCATTAGTATAAGCCCTATATTTGCACGGTTTTAACTAAAGTGTGCAAAATACGAATGGAACAACAACAAGGGTTCATTGATTATATAGAACAAAGTATAATTCAAAATTGGGACTGTGATGCC
>JAEXAJ010000074.1 GCA_023458215.1 Bacteroidota bacterium | reverse complement strand
CAGAAATATTTCCGTAATTTCGCCATGTCGAAAGACACAAACTAACGAAATTGTATAACCAAAACAAACTTCAAATGAAAAAGCATAATTTCAATGCAGGACCTTCCATTCTTCCGCGTGAGGTGATAGAGGATACAGCGAAGGCTATTTTAGATTTCAATGGATCCGGTCTTTCTCTCATGGAGATTAGCCACCGTGCTAAAGACTTCCAGCCCGTAGTGGACGAAGCCGTAGCATTATTTAAAGAACTACTCGGCATACCCGAAGGCTATTCGGTATTATTCTTGGGTGGTGGTGCTAGTCTGGAGTTTTGTATGATACCTTTCAACTTCCTTGAAAAGAAAGCTGCTTATCTGAATACCGGCGTATGGGCCAAAAAAGCGATGAAAGAAGCCAAAGGGTTCGGTGAGGTTGTAGAAGTTGCCTCTTCTGCTGAAGCCAACTATACATATATTCCTAAAGACTATACTGTTCCGGCTGATGTAGATTATTTCCATATCACAACAAACAACACGATTTACGGTACTGAGTTGAAGAGTGATCTTGACGTAAATGTGCCGATGATTGCTGATATGTCTTCCGATATATTCTCACGTCCGATTGACGTTTCCAAGTATATCTGTATTTACGGTGGTGCGCAGAAGAACCTGGCTCCTGCAGGTGTTACGTTCGTTATCGTGAAGAATGATGCACTGGGTAAGATGTCACGTTACATTCCTTCCATGCTGAATTATCAGACACATGTAGATAACGGCTCTATGTTCAATACTCCTCCGGTTGTTCCTATTTATGCAGCGTTGCAGACTTTGCGTTGGATCAAGAAAGAAGGTGGTGTGAAGGAAATGGAACGTCGCGCTATCGAAAAGGCTGATATGCTTTATGCTGAGATCGACCGTAACAAGATGTTTGTGGGTACTGCTGTTAAAGAAGATCGTTCACGTATGAATATCTGTTTCGTTATGGCTCCCGAATACAAAGATCTTGAAGCTGACTTCATGAAGTTTGCTCAGGAAAGAGGTATGGTCGGTATCAAAGGACACCGTTCAGTAGGTGGTTTCCGCGCATCCTGCTACAATGCAATGCCGAAAGAAAGTGTACAGGCTTTGATAGATTGTATGCAAGAATTTGAGAAACTTCATTAAATACATTTATTCACCACAGAGGACACAGAGTCCTACAGAGATTGGACTAAAAGAAAAACTCTGTGAAACTTTGTGTCTTCTGTGGTGATTTCTTTTAATAATATCACAAGAGATATGAAAATATTAATCGCAACAGACAAACCGTTTGCTAAAGTAGCAGTAGACGGTATTCGCAAAGAAATTGAAGCGGCAGGTTTCGAACTTGCTTTATTAGAGAAATATACAGAAAAAGCTCAATTACTGGATGCAGTGAAAGACGCTAACGCTATTATTATCCGTAGCGATATCATAGATGCTGAAGTATTGGATGCAGCCAAAGAATTGAAGATTGTAGTCCGTGCAGGTGCAGGCTATGATAATGTAGATTTAGAAGCAGCCACTGCTCATGGTGTATGTGTGATGAACACTCCGGGACAAAACTCCAATGCTGTGGCAGAGTTGGCTTTCGGTATGATGGTTATGGCAGTGCGCAACATGTATAACGGAACTTCCGGTACAGAGCTGATGGGCAAGAAACTTGGTATTCACGCTTACGGTAACGTAGGACGTAATGTAGCCCGCATTGCGAAAGGTTTTGGTATGGATATCTATGCTTTCGATGCTTTTTGCCCGAAAGAAGTGATTGAGAAAGACGGTGTGAAAGCTGTAGCTTCTGCCGAAGAACTCTATTCTACTTGTAACGTCGTATCTTTGCATATCCCTGCAACTGCCGAGACTAAAAATTCCATTAATTATGCTTTGGTAAACAAAATGCCGAAGGGTGGTCTATTAGTGAACACTGCCCGTAAGGAAGTAATCAACGAAGCTGATTTGATTCAATTGATGGAAGAACGTCCTGACTTGAAATACATGACTGATATCATGCCTGCTGCTAATGAAACTTTTGCAGCTAAGTTTGCAGGTCGTTATTTCTCCACACCGAAGAAGATGGGGGCACAAACTGCCGAAGCCAATATCAACGCTGGTATTGCTGCTGCTCAACAGATTGTAGGCTTCTTTAAAGAAGGGTGCGAGAAGTTCCGCGTTAATAAATAAATTTCTTTTAGGCGCGGATTACGCGGATTTCACGGAATAATCTACTCCGCGTACTCCGTGTAATCCGCGCCTAAATCTTTCAATAAATAATCTAATCACCATGGCAATAATTAAACCTTTCAAGGGCGTTCGCCCTCCACAAGACTTAGTTGAACAAGTCGCTTCCCGTCCATACGATGTACTCAATTCTGCCGAAGCGCGCGAAGAAGCGGCAGGAAATGAAAAGTCATTATACCATATCATTAAACCTGAAATTGATTTTCCTGTAGGTACCGACGAACATGATGAATGTGTTTATCAGAAAGCTGCCGAGAACTTCAAAATGTTTCAGGAAAAAGGCTGGTTAGTGCAGGATGAGAAAGAAAACTATTACGTATATGCCCAGACCATGAATGGCAAGACGCAGTATGGTTTGGTAGTTGGAGCATACGTTCCCGATTATATGAATGGTGTTATCAAGAAACACGAACTTACCCGCCGTGACAAGGAAGAAGACCGTATGAAGCATGTGCGTGTAAACAATGCCAACATCGAACCGGTGTTCTTTGCGTATCCCGATAATACCACATTGGATACCATCATTGCCCGCTACACTGCTGCAAAACCTGTTTATGACTTTATAGCTCCCGGTGATGGTTTTGGCCATACTTTTTGGATTATCGACCAACAGGCAGATATTGATGTTATTACCAAAGAGTTTGCTAAAATGCCGGCTCTTTACATAGCTGACGGACATCATCGTAGTGCTGCCGCTGCTTTGGTAGGTGCAGAGAAAGCCAAACAAAACGCTCATCACAAAGGTGATGAAGAGTACAACTACTTCATGGCTGTTTGCTTTCCCGCAAACCAATTGACCATTATCGACTACAACCGTGTAGTGAAGGACTTAAACGGTTTGACATCGGAGCAATTCCTTGCTGCTGTCAGCAAGAACTTTATTGTAGAAGAAAAAGGTATTGAAATCTACAAGCCTGCCGGCTTACATAATTTCTCCCTTTACTTGGATGGTAAATGGTATAGCCTGACTGCAAAACCGGGTACTTACAATGACAACGACCCTATCGGTGTATTGGATGTAACCATTTCTTCTAATTTGATATTGGATGAAGTTTTGGGTATTAAAGACCTTCGTTCCGACAAACGTATCGACTTCGTGGGTGGTATTCGTGGTCTTGGAGAATTGAAGAAAAGAGTGGATAGTGGAGAAATGAAAGTCGCTTTAGCTCTTTATCCTGTTTCTATGAAGCAGTTGATGGACATTGCCGATACGGGCAACATCATGCCACCCAAAACTACTTGGTTTGAACCGAAGTTGCGTTCGGGACTGGTAATTCACAAACTTGACTAAATAATTATTTGATTTAATAACAAGTTCCCTTATTTCATTTCTTAGCAATAAAGATGAAATAAGGGCTTTTTTTCTTTAATACTATGAAACTGGAACCCTGGAAAGTTGTATCGATATTTGTGAGTAGTACTTTTGTTGATATGGAGGCAGAGCGTGATTATCTTCAAAGGATAGTGATCCCGGAGCTGAATGAGTATTTTGCTTTGCAACGAGTACAGCTGAATATCATTGATCTTCGCTGGGGAGTCAAAACCAATGATCTCAACGTATTAGAAGAAAGAGAAAAACTGGTCTTAAAAGTTTGCTTGAATGAAATTAAACGGAGCCGTCCGTTCTTTATTGCTATGCTGGGCGATAGATATGGATGGATTCCGTCTGTCGACCGATTTTATTCCATTTGTGATGCCCTGCCTGAAAAAGAAAGAAAGCTCCTTGCATACGGAGAAAACAAGAGTGTTACGGAACTCGAAATTTTCTTTGGAGCCATAAAGGCTGAAATTCCCGTTTCTCATTGCTTGTTCTATTATCGAAGTGAGGCTTCTTATCAAGGTATGGATATTGAAACAGCTTCCAAGTATAGAGACACATTCTCTTCCTTGTCGGACGAGGAGAAAGAAAAGCGTATCAGACAATTGGCGGAGCTGAAGACAAATATACGCAGATTTTGTGATGCCAATGATTTGAGAAAGAATATCAATGAATATACTATCTCTTGGAATAATGGTCATTTTGAAGGTCTTGAAAACTGGGGAAATATAGTAAAGGAGCAACTTAGAAAAGAGATTGAGGCGGAATTGCAGACGCAGGAAGCAGTCGATGCATCGGAATGGAATTGGTATGATGATGAAGAAAAAGCACTATCAGCATTTGTATCAGCCAATGCACAAAGATTTGAAGGCAGAAAGAAGTTAATTTCTTCTTTAAAATCATTTGCCCTTTCGGAAGCTTCAGTTATAGACTGTCGGGTTAAAATCCTTACTGCATTTTCGGGTGCGGGAAAGAGTGCTGTAATGTGTCGTTTGTATGCTGAGTTATTGCAAGAACCGGCAGTTGATACTATCTTTTTATTCGCTAGTGCCGGTATAACCCCTATTTCCACGAATATAGTACACATTCTTCAACGTTGGAGTTTACAGCTCTGTAGTAGATTGGAAATTGAATATAGAGAGGAACCCGAAGTAATGCCCGGTCAGGAACCTTGGGCGGAGCGAGTTAGAAAGCAATTTCTTTATTTGGCGGCAATGGCTCAATCTCAAGAACTGAAAATTGTTATTCTGCTTGATTCTTTAGATTCGCTATTATATACTTCTATGTTGGCTCATTTCACTTTTTTGCCTAAAGAAGCCACCGCCATCATAACTACCTTACCCGAACATCTGGATGAGTATCGGCAACTCGGATATGAAGTAGAAGATATGGACCTTTTCTCTGTTGACGATGCTACTTCAATGATACAAGCCACTTGTCGTATGAATTACAAAGATTTGCATCAGAGTGTTCTTTGTAGGTTACTAGAAAAAAGGAAGAAAAAATATTTTGCTCATAGTTCTCCTCTTTGGTTATCATTGGCTACCCAAGTACTTTTCTCATTAGATACAGATGATTTTGAGGCAATACGTAAAAGAGGTGAGGATAATAATGAAGACAAGATAGAGAATTACCTATGCGGTTTAATTGATTCATTTCCGGTAGATGCCGGTGAGTTATTTCTGTTTTTAGTAGAGAAGGCCGCGGCTTACTTTGGCGAAGACTTGACGAATTTAAGCCTGCAATACATTGCATCCTCTCAAAATGGATTGAGAGAAAAAGATTTATCTGCATTATTGGATGACAAGTGGGACGAACTTAAGTTTGCTTCGCTAAGGCGTTGGTTGGGAAACCTTATGCGTGAGCAGGGCCATGATAAACGATGGAACTTCACACATCGCTTGTTATCTAGTGTATTGGATCAAGGGATTGGTAATCATCGCACTTTAAGTAGCTATTTGTTCTCTTTGCCGGAAAATGATCCGTTGAGAATGAATGAACTTATGTATCATTTGCTGAAAGGAAATGATAGAAAAGGAGCTGCCGATTACTATTCAAGGTTATCAGGAGTAGCGTTGATACAGGCATCAGAAGATTTGGCTGAGTATATGCTGGCTAGTGAAGAGCAGAAGAAGTGGGTTATGACCATGTTGGAACAAAATATTGGTCAGAAAACTTTCTTGCAACGTAATGTAAGCGAAGGGTTGGTTCGCGCATTGAATAGTAAAGGAGAATTGTCTATCAGTTCTGAAATATTGAAGTCGTATCTTGATAAAATAGAAAAGAAACAAGAGCTCGAAAAAGAAGAGGTTAAAGAAGCATATAAGTTATATAAGTTATTAATAGATAACGGACTTTACGAGGGAGTTGTTTCATCTATTTCGTATATCAGTCGTTTACCGCTTTTAATAACCCAATGTATTAGGGTACAAGATCCCTATCTATGGTTGCTTATGCAGCAACTCCGTATTCATGCGAGTTTGGCTGTTGGGCATTTTGAGAATTTATCTAAAGATATTGTAACTCTGTTTGAGAAGAGTAAAGAACTGTATGATAATGGTGTTGAAAAAGAAGGGACTGAGTTGCTTTATATGGATGCCTATTATTGTATGGCTCAACTAGGTCGGAAAAGAGAAGACTGGGACAATGTTCTTGCAAATTATGTCCATTATATGAAAGCGGCAGTAAACTATATTCAACGTGTACCGGACAACAAGGTTTTCTTTGTCCAACTACTTGAAGTTTATAGTAAGTCTGCACGTATTTACCTTTCTCAAAAAGAGGATGTGGAGAAAGCTAAAATATGCGCTAATCAATGCGTTAATTGGGCTTCTAAACTTTATGTGGAAGAAGCTCGCAATATTGAGTGGATACATGCTTTGTCCGAAGCTTACTTGATTTTGGGAGATTGCGCATTGCGTAATGGCAATATCAATGAAATGCTAGAACACTGGAATTCGGCTTTCAAGTACTACAAGATGGTAGAAACAGTTACGGCTTTAAAATTCCATATGTTGGCATTGCGCAATAAACGTAGTCAGGCAGCATTGCTATTTATGGAAGACTATAAAAAAGGATTGGCTGCTTATGATAAATTCCGTTTTCTTTCTCTTGCGTTATTAGCGCAGTGCGTTGATGTGGAATTGTATTCATTGATTATGGAAATTCAGGAAGGGTTACTGAACTTCTATAAAGAAAATCAATTGTATGGAAAAGCTTATTCGTGCATTAATACCATCGCTGTGTGCATGCAGGGAATGGCTGCGATGACGAGACAATTTAGCAAATGGAAGGAGCGGAATACGCAACTTCGTAATGAAAGGACAGAACTACGAATCTTGAGGACAAGAGAAAGACAAGCCAACGGATATCTGCATTTTTTGACTGAACAAAGTGACTTCCCTCTTGATGAGATATTTAATGAATACGCTGATCGGGAAGACCTTCTAAATATAGAGCGCGCGATTATGGCCATTGCTTTTCTTCGGAGTGATGATTCGCACAGAGCAGAAGAAGAGTTTTTGTCTCTGTACGAGCAAGATGAAATATTCGTCCCTTTGCAAATTCTTTGTTTGAAGAACCTGCTGTACTGCTTGTTACTTCATGGCAAACGGGATGAATTTGCTGCCATATACGAAGACTTGAGCAGCGAGGAAAGCAGAGATGAAGACGTGGCACAACTTCACCGTATCTATGATGAAGGAGGCAATCTTCCCAAAACGGGAGGATATTGCCAAATCTGATCTATTATGAATGCCGTTTAAAATAGATCTTCCTCATCCAGCGGTCGAAGGCAAAGAATAGGGGAACAGCCAGTATCAGCAGAATATAGAACGAAGGAATTTGTATTTCTTTGATGTTCATTATTGTATCCGGTGTGAAAGCTTCCCGGATGCTGTCTCCAAAATAGATAAACAGTCCTGCGATGCTGCCACCCACCAGTATCACGGCAGTCACGATCATGGCAAATAAGGTTCTCCGCTCTACTTTCTTCTCACGCAGATGTATAGCTTCTTCTATCTTCCGCATAGTCTGATAGGCAAAGTTGGAGGGAAGTTTGAAGGAATATTGCTCCTTCACTGCCTTTTTCAATCCTTTGTCTTTTGTCTCTTCGTTCATATTTCCTCCTGTTTCATAAGAATATATATCTTTTTACGTGTACGGTGCAACTTCACTTTGGCATTACTTTCTGTCAATCCCAAGATGAGTGCAACCTCGTTCAGTGGTTTCTCCTCGTGATAGAACAAGGTGATTAAGGCCCGTTCTTCCGAGTTGAGTTGTTCGATAGCATGGTTTAGTTTTTCTATCCGTTCTTCTCCTTCATCATTCAATGCTTCGTCCACCTGCTGATCTGAGATATTGGCAAGTAACGTATCATCCATGGCAAAGGTATCAAATTTCTTTTTCCGTGCATGCGAAATGGCTGTATTATATGCTATGGAATAGATCCATGTAGAAAAAGAACTGTTTCCTTTGAAAGAGGAGAGATGCTCGAAGGCTTTCATAAAAGTGTCTTGCGTCAGCTCCTCCGCATCCTCTTGAATGGCAACGATACGGACAATCAAGGTAAATACCTGTTGGCCGTATGTATTCAGGAAATACTCGTATAGAGCAGTCTCTCCATGCAAGATTCGCTGGATAATATGTATATCGTTGTCTTTCATTTTGTCTATTAGACGCAGGTAACTCCAGCAGGTTACAAAAAAGAAAGAAAAAAATAATTTTCATTGGAAAGTGTAACCTTGTAGAAACCGTTGCGTCTAAAGTGTACAAAGAAACGAAATTACTAACTTAAAACGAAACGAATATGATGGATTTTATTATGGTACCTGCGGTACTCACAGTTTGTATGGTAGGTGTTTACAAATTGTTTGAATTGTTTGTGTGCAAGAAGGAAAGGATTATGATGATTGAGAAATCTCTCGATCAACCTGCTCTTCCTAAATTGCCGGTTGCTCAATTCTTGGGAAGCATTTCTTTCTCATCCCTGAAAATAGGTTGTCTTCTTACGGGCATGGGATTCGGATTATTACTTGGGTATCTTATTTGTTATGGCACCATACCCAATTATCCTACATCAGGTTTTGATGACTGGACCAGTCGTGAAACCATCTCTTTGATCTATGGCGCATGCGTACTAGGCTTTGGTGGACTTGGCCTTATTGCAGCCTTTATTACGGAGTTAAAGCTCAATAAGAAGAAGTAAGGATAACAATAATGTGAAACGGGGCGTAACGATATAGGTTATGCTCCGTTGCTTATTATAGGCATGTTCTTTATTATTCGAAAGAAAATACCGACCTTTGCTTCAGAAATTAGAAAACTATCAACGATGAGTCGCAAAGAAGAATATAAGAATCAGAACGAGCAGTTTTTGGAAGCATTACGCTCTGAACAAGACGTCAAAGAATTGGCAGCCGGTGTACTTTATCGTGTGCTGGCGGAGGGACAAGGGACTAGTACACCTCGTCTGAATAGCATTGTATCTGTCCACTACAAAGGTACATTGATTAATGGGCGTGAGTTTGATAATTCATGGAAGAGGAATTGCCCGGAAGCTTTCCGTCTGAATGAGGTGATTGAAGGGTGGCAGATTGCTTTGCAGCGAATGCATACAGGAGATCATTGGATGGTCTATATCCCTTATACTTTGGGGTATGGTACACGTACCAGCGGTCCGATTCCGGCTTATTCGACTTTAATATTTGAGGTGCAGTTATTGAGTATTGCCTGAAATCATCCGGCAAACCTGTTCGGTAGCCCTTTTGATGTTTGCTTTAGCAATGGTAGGCTTCATAGCATCTTCCAATGAAAGGGGAGAGGGGGTAATGGAAAACACCCCCTGAAACCCTGCTTTATTCAGTTCGTGCACATCCTCAATACTGCCTGACAAAAGCATGACAGGAATCTTTTGTTTCCGGGCTTCCTCCAATATGCCGAAAGGTACTTTGCCCATTAAGGTTTGTCGGTCTGATTTTCCTTCTCCGGTGAGAATGAGATCGGCTTCTTTTATCTTTTCCGAGAAATGGAGGGTATCTAATACCAATTGAATACCCGGTTTGAGTTCGGCATTTAGAAAAGCGAATAAACTGCCACCCATACCGCCTGCCGCACCCGCACCCGGATATAGGGAAATATCCTTCCCGGTATGATTACGTATCACTTGGGCAAGTTGCTGCATTGCAGAATCCAGCCTTAACACCATCTCCTGATCCGCTCCTTTCTGTGGAGCAAAGACAAATGCGGCACCATTCTGTCCGCAGAAAGGATTCTGCACATCACAAGCCGCCGTAAACCGGGCTTCTTGTAGGGCAGGATGAACGCGGGAAACATCTACGGACGCTACATCCGCCATGAGTGCTCCACATAACACTTGTTTCTTATCAATACATCCCGTTGCTTCGCCGGCTTTGTTCAGAAAGCGATAGCCTAAGGCTTGCAGCATTCCTAATCCTGCATCGTTGGTGGCACTACCCCCCAATCCGATGATGAAATTTCGGCATCCACGTTCCAGGGCGTCCACTATTAATTCTCCCGTTCCGTAGGTAGTAGTCAGCATCGGGTTGCGTTGGTCTGCCGAAACAAGCGGCAGCCCGCTGATAGCAGCCATCTCTATAAAGGCTGTCCGGCCATCACCGGAGATGCCATAACGGGCATTGCGCGATACCATTAACGGGTCGTGGGCACGAATCATTCTGTATGCTCCGTCGGTAGCCGACACCAGTACATCCAGCATGCCTTCGCCGCCATCCGCCACTGGCAGGACGATTGTTTCACACTCGGGACAAGCGGCCTGTACTCCTTCGGCAGCAGCTTTTCCCGCTTCATCGGTGGTGAGGCATCCTTTAAAAGAGTCGAGGGCGATAACTATCTTTTTCATGTGATTACGATATGTTTTCTTTCTACTTTTTTTATGAAAAAACATAACATTTATATCTTTTGTATTTTATTGTAAATGAAGGCTTTACCTTTTTACTAAAAAACAGTCGGAAATTTACTAAATCTCGGGGAAAGATTTACTAAATCTCCGACCTATTTTTAGTAAAAAAGGTATCGCCTTTATGCCATTGGTGTTTTTTTGTTACAAAGATAGTTGTATCTTTGCCCTATGAGCGAAGATATCTATAAAACCATTGCTGCCCCTTCCGAGGGCATTTACACAGAGAAGCGTAGCAAGTTTATTGCTATCGCTTTGCCGGTGCGTACGGTAGAAGAGGTAAAAGAGCACCTGGAAACTTATCAGAAGAAATACTACGATGCACGCCATGCATGCTATGCCTATATGCTGGGGCATGAGCGTAAAGACTTCCGTGCCAATGATAACGGAGAACCTTCCGGTACGGCCGGAAAGCCTATCCTGGGACAAATCAATTCCAATGAACTGACCGACATTCTGATTATTGTGGTTCGTTACTTCGGTGGTATCAAACTGGGTACCAGCGGATTGATCGTTGCCTATAAAGCTGCTGCCGCCGAGGCTATTGCTGCTGCCGATGTGATAGAAAAGACAGTGGACGAAACCGTTACCGTACTTTTTGAATATCCTTTTATGAACGATGTGATGCGCATTGTGAAAGAAGAAGAGCCGGAAATGCTGGAACAATCCTACGATATGGATTGCCGGATGACGCTTCGTATTCGTAAGTCGATGATGCCCAAGTTGCGTGCACGGTTAGAAAAAGTAGAAACTTTACGCTTTGAGGAAGCGTAAAGTTTCCTGAGATCCCGTAAGCTATTCAGCCTCTTTCAGTGATAAGTCGCTGAAGTAGATTTTTCGGTGGGTACCGTCGCAAAACGGTTGTTTGTATGAACGTCCGCATCTGCATAAAGCGATTCTGCCTTTCTTCATTTCCGTTTTTCCTTCCCGACTTATCAGTTTGAATTTTCCTTCTACAATAAAAGGACCATTGGGCGTGGCTGCAATGGCTACTATGTTATCTTCATTTTCCATGATGCTGGTGTTGATGTTAGACATGATCTATAAAACATGCCCTTATGGAAATAGTTTATCGATTCCCTTTCTTTTGGGCGGATTTACTTATCTTTGTGCGCATTTAATAAAAATTCAAGTAGATATGGCATTTGAAGCGACCAAACGTGAATTGGGTGAACTCTATACATTCTTTCGTCTGCTGGCAGACGGAAAAGTCTCTTTGGGTACACCGAAAGCTCAGAAAGATGAAACAAAGTGTTGGCCCATCGCGCTCATACATCGGGAGGAACATGACGGTCCGCGCCGTTATTACATCGGCGAAGAAGAGGTGCGTATTGTCAGTGGTGCGACCGAAAAAGACGGGACTTTCACACCCTCGGACAAAGAACCGCTATCCATCCCCCGCGAAGATTTTGCTGCTGCGGCAGAGATCGTTTTTCATCATTTAACCCATGTGCCCGGCGAAGAAATCGAAATATCCGAAGGCTTGGAGGCTTTTCTCGATGCAGTCAACATCTTCGACCTCGAAGCCAAAACAGAAGACCGTACCGACTTTTCCGTCGCTTTCTGGCATCCCGAAGCACCGTTGACGGGCTTCAATGTCCGTTGTCGCCTCAGTCCCATGAATCCTTTGTTGGATGGTGGTCGTACGGCCAACCTGAAACTGGAACAAAGCGGCGTGAAGTTTGCCGTGCCTACCGTGAATAAAGTGAATGCCTTGCCGGAATCTCCTACCGAAGTGGCCGAACGTATGATGATGATAGAGCGTTTGGGTGGCGTTCTGAAATATTCCGATGTGGCTGACCGTGTATTCCGCAGCAACTTGCTGATGATAGACCTCCACTTCCCCCGAATGCTGGCGGAGATGGTTCGCATCATGCACCTGGATGGTACAACTCGTGTCAGTGAATTGACGGATCGTATCAAAGAGATGAATATTCTGAAAATAAAAGATGAGCTGATTAACAAGCACGGCTTTTATGAGTTTAAAATGAAGCAGTTCCTCTTGGCGCTTGCCCTTGGCATGCGGCCTGCAAAGATCTATAACGGTACTGACTCTGCGGTAGAAGGCATGTTCTTTACCGATGCCAAAGGTGAGGTTCTTTGTTATCATCAATCGGAACGCCGTACATTTGCCGACTTTCTTTTCTTTAATACTCGTTTTGAAAAGAGTTCGGTAGATAAAGATAAATACGGCTTTCTGGAGCGTGAGAACGGAGTTTATTATTTCAAATTGAATGTAAAGATAGGATTGATAAAACGATGAGAAGAGCTTGACGAAGGTATGTTTTAACGCCCATTACGTAATAACCCGAAGGGAGGTGTCTATATAGGTAATTAATTATACATGAAGCAATCTGTATAATTCTTCCACCTTCTCCTTCGGGTTCCCCTCCTCACAGAGAGACATATTTCCTCGTCACCTTTCTATATTGATGATACCACTTTCTGTATCGCTGTTATTCAAACCCTTGCTTCCTGCTTTGTGTTTCCGGCCGAACTCAAATGTATAGCCTACCCGAAGGACGAACATTTGTCCTGTCTCCCTTACAAATGTTTCCGATCGGAAAGGGGCCACTGAGCTGATTCTTTCTTTTCCCACCTTATAGTTGTTGGTAAACGGAAACATAACTCCCAGTCCTGCTTGAAAATTCTGTTTGGTATACATTGCCATCAGTACGGTTTGATTCTCACTTTTCTTGATAGTTTCACCATGCAGGTAATTTTGTACTTTTCGGAATTGTCCTTCCAAAGAGATGTTTTTGTATTGCAGTTGTACCATTAGATTGTAGTAAAAGTCGTTGTAGGTATGACTGTATTCCAAACCTTCCGACCAAGTGCGGGTATAGCCGATTGAGGCATAAAGCGTCAGGAAATCTTTCAGACCGAAGAGGTTCGCCCCATTGGTTCCTATCATCAACTCTCCGTTGAGGTTTTGATAAGATTTCTGATTTTCGTCCATCAATATCAACTTGCCGTTTTCCACAAATACACTTTCCATAATGGGAGTGTCATAATATTGGTGACGTATGCTCAGATTAACATTGATCTTCTTCTTCGAATAGCTGTAAGACAAAGAGTTTGTGAACTGCTGGTAAGTTTTCAGCAGTGGATTACCTCGTACTATTTGCAAGGTATCTATTGCCTGTTCCACATCCGTCAGTGCTCCCAGAGAAGGTATAGCCGGGCTGATATTGAAACGATAGCGCAAGAAGCCTGCTTTCTTCAAGTTATAACTTAATCGCACGGTAGGAGTGAAGGTATAGTAGGTATGATCTTCGTTTCCCTCTTTGAACCAGGCACGCGTCATGCCCACACTGCCTGCATAACTGAAATCTTTTACTTTACCCTGCACTTCAAAGAAAGCAGATGTTTGCGCCTGATCCATTTCGGATGTGGTGGGATTAGAGCCTTTGTATTCGTTTTCTGTTCTCATTTGGTAGTGGCGGGCACCACCACTTAATTTCACATCATTGAAACTTTTGTCGTAGATGGCTTCACCGATGACGGAACGTTTGTTGCCATCCACAAGCGTCAGGATGTCTGCCAAGGGTTTGTTCTCTTCTTGGTATTCTTTATATTTCCGGTTGTTTTGGGTATGTATCAATGTTCCTGTTACGTTCAGTTGGATACTCTGCTGGTGGGGCAAAGTATGCTGGAAGTAAAGATCGAGCGCAGGAGAATAACTGGACGTATGATTATGAGTATAAGAGAAAATGGACTCGGTGCTTCCTACAGCCCACATTTTGTTCAGTTCGTTCTGATAAGGTACATTGTTGATGCTGTTTCGGAAAATGGCATTGAATACATACTTGTCCGGTTTGGTTAAGTTGTAAGTAAGGTTCAGATTGTTAATGAAGTTAAGGGTAGTCGATTCGTCCTGTATCCCTTCTTTGATCCGGTTTATGGTGCGGTCTCCCAGCAAGAACGTTTCCTGAGACTCTAAACGGCTGTGGTATTTACCGTTCTTATTGAAATAATCAATTCCCCATTCGGAGTTCTTATAATTGAATTTTGCTGCCAGGAAGTTCTCTCCCCAAAGTGTATGGGGCGAGTCTGAAAATTGGAAGTTCACAATACCGCCTGTTTCCCGACGTTTCAGGATGATGTTGACAATGGCACCCAATTCTTCATCTCCGTACTGCTTTCCGGGATCTTCGATGAACTCCACTCGTAGTATATCCTTCGCTCTTATAGCAGCCAGCTCCTTATCCGTTACTTTGATACCATTGACACGGGTTTGCACAGTTCCACCGCCACTAATGCTCATATTATTGGTGAATTTATCCACTTGAAGGCGGGCAATTCCTAAATTATCCAATAGGTCGTACGCACCGAAAGAACGTTTCATTTGACTTTCGGTGGGCAATATTATTTGCCTGTCAACCCGTTGCAGCACATTGCTTGCCGACACAGTGACTTCTCCTAAACTCACTGCATCTTCCTGAAGGGCAATATCTCCCAAATCAATATTCTTATTTAGATTCAGCAAGAGGATTTCACTACGGTAGCCAATGAAAGAGACAGATAGTCGATAATTGCCTTGCTTTATTTTGTGGAGGGCAAATTTTCCTTGTGCATCCGAAGTTACTCCTGTAACCAAAGTAGAGTCTGCTGCCCATAAAGATACATTTGCAGCTATGATTGCTTCTTGCGAGCCATCCGTAACACGTCCTTTTATCGATAGTGTCTGAGCCTCCATGCTGAGTACGGAGAAGAACATCAATAGTAAAAAAAGTTTTGTTTTCATATCTGTTCGTATTAGTATATTATTCTTGTTGTAGGTATGTAAAAAGCACTCCTCCCGGTTGGGGAAGATTCTATGTGCTGTATTTCAAATGTTTACTCTTTCTTCGGCTATGCGATGAATACTATGGCTGTACGAAGGAATTAATATCGTACATCAATATAGTTACTTTTACAATAATAAGCCCGAAGAGGAGTCCGAAGGTAATCCATAATGCAATCTTTGCGTATCTCTTCATGAACTGTTCTTTTTATGATTATTATATCGTTCTATTATTTCGTCTAAGCTGATGCCGAGTAGTTCCATCTGAAGGAAGGTATCGGCAAGCTGATTATCAAAAAACTCTTTCTTCTGTATCTTCATCACTTTTTTCACGGCGTCTTTTGAGAGGTAGAAGCCCATACCTCGTTCAGGGTAGATGATGTTTTCGGCTTGTAGGTATTCATAAGCTTTCAGTACCGTACGCGAGTTTACTGCGAGTTGAGCGGACAGTTCTCTGACGGAGACGACACGCTCTTCCGCACGCCATTCACGAGTGAGTATCTTGCTGAAACAAAAGTCAACAATCTGCTGGTATATAGGTTTGTTGGTCTTGAAATCCATAGCTTAAAGTTGTTTCTCCTTCAATAGGAAATAGCTTGAAATCCAAGATCCGAGTACAAAGCAAATAGGGACTGCATAGTTGCAGAAGTTCACAACTGCCTGTGTAATTGCCGACAGAGGATAGTTGGTACGCGGCCATGTACCTAAGTTATCCACCCAATAGCCTTCCGGTGCATTTTCGGGCATGAGGGTTATGATTAGAAGAATGACTCCCATACAGATGGAGAAAATGGCAACCGATATTGCCAAACTCTTCAGTAATAACTGCCGTTTAAAGCCGAAGTATCCAATGAAAAAAGTGGCTTGCAGTATGCTATAAGTTATTATATAGTCTTTTGATGTTTCATAAGAAGCTATGTCTCTTGAGAAAATCTTTAAATAAGTGACATCAGTTAATGCAAACAAACCTTTTAAGCATAGTATCAGTATGGCGCAGAAGGCAGGAAGCAGCAACAAATATTTTATCCAGATATGCAGAAACTTTTCGAATACCGAAGCCGGCAGTAAAATATAGAGCGTGGAGTTACGTTTAGTGAGGTTTGTCTCCAACAGGCAGGGAGCGATGAGGAGAAACCAAATACTATATTTGACAAGGTTGGCGGCAGAAGACTGTTTGCTTACATAGGCTGCTCCATGATTAAGATCGAACAAAATACATAGCAGGCAGATGCTGAAAACTATGCAGGCAGTCCATAGCAGGTGCTTGGAGGTTTCTTGCAGGTTGTATTGCTCCAGCAATAGAAAGCGTTTCAAGTTGAAAGTTGCGTTCATTTGTATCGTTTATAAAGTTCCTGTTTAAATAATTCTTGTATTTTTTCAGGGTGTTGCATTACGGCTTTGTATAGTAGTTCGATGTCAGGTGTATTCTCTTGTTCCTCTTCATTGGGCAGAATAGAGAAGTAGCCGGACAAGTCTTGTTCGTTGTAAATGCAATCTTCGGGCAGTTGGCTGGTGTGGGCAAAGAGCAGTCGGGTGCTGATTTCGTCCAGCGAACTGTTTAGCATAACTTCGCCTTTTCCCAAGATAATCAGATGATCGAGCAGATTCTCTATATCATGTGCCTGATGGGTAGAGATTAGAAGCGTAGCGTCATCGTCTGCACTGCGGCTGATGATACGTTTCAGGTTTTGGCGGGCAGTGATATCCAGTCCGTTGGTCGGTTCATCAAGAATAGTAAGTGGGGTATGCAAGGCGAGGGCATAGGCAAGCATAGCTTTCTTCTGCTGCCCAAAGGATACGGCCGTGAGTTTCTGATTTTCGTCAACCTGCAATTCTTCCAAGTTCTGCTCGAATTCAGCTTTGTTGAAGCGAGGATAGAATACAGAATGCCTGGCAGCAAAGTTGCGGATACTCTTGTCGGGCATCTGCATTTCTTCGGGCAGGAAAAAGTAATTACTTAGGATTTCGGGCTTTCGCTCTGCTGTATTATTTCCATTTATACTGCATTTACCTTTCCATGGAAAAAGTAGTCCGCAAAGTAAGTGTATCAGTGTCGTTTTTCCTATGCCATTTTCTCCTAAAAGTCCATAAATGCCAGTACCTATTTCAAGAGATATATTGTTGAAAATAGGTTGTTTAGACTTGTAGCCGTAGCTTATGTTTTCTATCTTTATCATAATTTACTTAGTGTTGCACTGGTGTACAACACTGCAAACGTAAAAGAAGAAAAAGAAAGAAACAAATAAAGAGGGGAAATATTAATGTATTTTAGCAGTTATGACTATAAGTAATTTTTATAATGGCATAATCTACATCAATATATACCACAATGCCACAATATGACAAGCCGAGCCGCCCAGCACAAAAATGTGGAACACGGAATGTGTATACCGGAAGTGTCTTAAAGAAAAAAATACGGCTCCTGTGATGTAACAAACCCCTTCGGCAATAATCCAATAGCAAGATAGGGGAGCAACACTAAATAAGGGTTTGAAAGCAACCAGTATGGACAGCCCCATTACAATGAAGCAGACTGTTTCTACATAGCTGTGTTCCTCCATCTCTCGAAAACTCACGATAGTGCCGGCGATGGCACACAACCAGCTAAAAACGAATAAGCCCCATCCCCAAGCACCTACATCACGGAGCACTGTAAGCGTGACGGGGGAAAAGCTACCTGCAATGTGCCAGTATATGGCGGCATGGTCCCACTGCCGCAACCGCTTCTTCCACGGATTATGATGTTTCAGCGTATGATAGAGGGTAGATGCGAGATACGAACCGCCCATCCCGAAGAAGTAAAGACAGACTCCGAAAACACCCCAGAAGTTTTCGTTTTGATAGCACCTTATGACGAATAGCGTACATACGATTAATCCCATTCCAAAACCAATGCCATGCGAGATGGCATTGAATTGTTCTTCTCCTTTTGTATAGAATAGTCCGTTCCGTTTTCTGTTCATCTGATTCCTTACTTTAGAATAGCAACGGCAAAGTTATACAAAAAGTAGTAAACACGGCTAGAATTCATCCATTAAGATAGTGCAGATAGGTATTAATTAAGCATTAATATTTTCTGCAGCATCAGAGTCGGCAAACGTCGAAGGAGTGGTTCCGTATGTATCTACGAAGTGCTTGCGGAAAGTAGGTATATCATTATAACCCACCATCTCGGCAACTTCTTGCACAGGGTATATCTTCTTCTTGAGTAATATGGCCGCTTTACGCATCCGTACACCGCGTATCAATTCTATAATGGTAAAGTCGGTACATTGTTTGACTTTTCTGTACAGTGTAGGTTGACTCATATTTAAGTCTGAAGCCAGCTTCTTTACATTAAAGTCGGGCTCTTGAATATTCTCTTCTATAATCTTTACCACTGTGCTGATGAACGGGTCTTCTATTTCCGCTTTTTTTGCATTAGCTTCGGAAACAGCGCTTTCTTCGGGTGGAGTTACCAATAGCTTGGTGTACATCTTCTTCAGATTGACCCTGCCTTCAATGAGATTCTTCACCTTCACTTTCAGAATCTTCGGAGTGAATGGCTTCAAGATGTAGTCATCGGCACCAATTTCCAATCCTTTGATGATATCGTCATCTTCTACTTTAGCTGTAAGTAGAATGATTGGAATGTGGCAAGTATCCAATCCTTCTTTTAATTCTTTACAGCATTCAAAGCCATCTTTCAATGGCATCATGACATCACTTATTATCAAATCGGGCAATTCTTTTCGGGCGATTTCTACACCTTCCATACCATTTACTGCCAATATGATATCGTATTCCCGTTCGAAAAGAGTTTTCAGGTAAAGGCGGATATCTTTATAGTCCTCAATCACTAGAATCGTTTTTCGTGTTCTATCAGGTGAGGGGTGTGTAGGCTCTTCTTCCAACAAAATCATTTCCTCTTCCAACTCAGATGTTTTGATTGAAACAGCCTGTTCCGGTAATTTAATATTCTCTTGCTCTTCCGGATTGATAAATGTAACGTTCTTGTCTTGCTCGAAAATAGCCTTATCTACCGGAAACTTGATTTGTACTTTTGTTCCGCCTCCTTTTACATTCTCAATGGATACGTTGCCATGATGCTGTCTCATAATTTCTTCCATCATACTGTAACCCAATTCCACCTCGGCAGAATCTATTTGAGCCAGTTTCTCTATATCCAACTCTAACTCTTCAATGGTTTTTACCATTACTTTGCCGTTGTCTATGACAGATATGGTACAATAATGGACATCATCCTCACTTGTTTCTTGTAGAAGCATGGCCACTACACCTGCGTACCGGATATGTATAAATGCATTGGAGAGCATGTTATGAAGTACCAGGAGGAGTGCTTTCTTGTCCACCCATACTTCCAGATCTTTCTTTACCTTCTTCTCAAATTGAAACTCAATGGGGTGTACCCGCAGATACTCATTCATGGAGAATACAAATGCATCCGTTAGTTTCACGATTGAGTAGGGGGCAAGCTCAACTTCTGTTTTCGGTACATAACCATAGATTGACAGCAATTGATCGCAGGAATTCAACATACCCATTGAATTACGGTAGGCTACCAACATCTTGGTAGAAAGTCCTTTGGATAGTTCTTTTTCTTGTAAAACCTCACGTAAGGGTGCGATTATCAAAGACAATGGAGTGCGCATCTCCTCAATGAAACGGGTTGCGACAATATTGCGTACCTCATTCTTCTTTTCACTCTGCTCTTGTTCTTGTTTTACTTGTCCCAATTTCTGATGCAAGGATGCTTCCCGGTTGGCATATACTATTTTTCGCTTCCCTTTTTGTTGCAAGTAGTAATACACTGCTATGCATATTCCGCCTGCCAATACTATGTATCCTAAAATAGCCCAAATCGTTTTCCACCAGTACTCTTTGACTACGATGGGGACTTCCAGTACATTTCCTTCACTGGCATCCGGGTAGACCAATTTGACTTGCAGGGAATATTTGCCACTTTTAAAGTTAGCAAAATGGATACCCTCTTCAAGTGAACACATTTTCCATTCATCGTCCGGCAACAACCGGTATGCAATTTTCCGTTGCATCATACCATATTGCATATCCGAGAAGTAGAAACAAATATCATTATTGGAGGTGTTGAATGTAAATGCTTCTTGACAATCAGGGGCGAAGTTAAGAACTATTTGCCCGTTGATTTTTTCTCCCACTGCTACTGTTTTGCCATTCACCCATAGATCCGAAAGAAGTAATTGCTTCTGACTTTGGCGGTTCTTTGCAATCATTGGGTCAAAGAATATCAGTCCCCAAGAGTCCGACCACAGCAGGTATCCGTTTCGTAATCGGCATACATTATTACAATAACCTGACAATGAGTAATTATAGAAAGAGGTACGGTCATTCCGGATAGTCATAATACCCGAATTGCTTCCTACCCAAGTATTACCGTTGTAATCGTCGATCATACAGAATATGTGCCCGCTACTTAAGCCGTCGTTCAGCGTGAACACAGTTTCAATTTTATCCTTCTCTCGTCCGTCGATTCGGATTATCTTATCCATATAGGATATGAATATCTGATTGTAACTATTTACATATATCGAAGATACGGTGCTAGGCTGTAAACCGGCCTGTTGCTCATATTCGCCTTTAAGTACTATCTTTCCGGCTTGCATGTCAATCTGCTTTGCTCCGATATTGGTACCTACCCATATATCTCCTTCTTTATCTTCGGCTACAGCAGTTATTTCTTTTATATCAGCTTCAAGCTTAATAGGGAGCGACGATTCTCCTGTTTTGATGTCAAACAGAATAAGACCTTGAGTGGTGGCAATCCATAGTCTGTCTCTCGAATCCAGGCAGAACCGAAGGGCGTTCCCGCTGAAATTATTTACCTCTTTGGGGCGTAGCTGATAATGTTGTGGTTCTCCTGTTTGAGGATCGATGTAGGTGATGCCTGCATGTTCATCTCCCAACCAGATATTGCCATTTTTATCTTTATATATTTGGTAGCTTTCAGATGTATTTACCCCCTTTGTCCATGGAGCGAATACGCTGGATGAAGTTAGTGTGCTGGTTGTACTTCTCCACACACCTTTTCGCTCGGTAGCAAACCAAATGTAGCCTTTTGAATCTTCTTCTATACCGTTAATCTCAACTCCTAATTGTTGGGTGATACGGTTGTAAACATCTTCATTGAAGCCGACTTTAATGGCTCCACCTCCAAAGGTTCCTATCCAAAGAATATTTTGGGAATTATCCCAAAGCAGACTTGACATTTTCCCTTCTATGGAAAAGTGGTTTGTGCGGTCTTGCTGTGTTATGTATTCTATAGTATAAGGAGAGTCGCAGATAGCTTTATCTTCAAATTTAATATAATATAAACCGGCTCTGGTAGCAATATAGAAAGTGTTGGGATCTACATTAGTAATTTCAGTCACATAGGTATCGGATATTGCGAATTTGCCTTCGCTGGAGTTGGATAGTGTTCGGAGGCTTTCGCGGTTGTAGTCATAAAAAACTAAATTCTCCCACTTGCGACAAATCCATAAATGGTTCTCGTGTACATAGAGTGTTGTGATTGGGGAATTCGGATTTCCGACGGTTTTTATTATTTTGGTTTGTTGTGTCCCCATTGAATAATGTACCACGGTATTGCCATTGATGCAGAAAAACAGGCTTCCCTTGTCATCTCCATTAAGCATTGATATATTACCTTTTACTAATGGCGTGCTTGATTGGCTAATCAGGATATACTCTTTACCACTTTCATTCGTATATTTTACTTCTGCACTGTAAAGCCCGTTGTCAGTTGCTATATAAAGAATGTCTTTTCCGGCGATATATATACTATTTATTTCATTTTTGTCAATCGGACGGGCAAATCGGACGGGCAAATAGCACTCTTTTTCGATATCGAAACAAGCTATGCCATTTTCTTGTAGTAATAAATATAGTAAATTATCACCATTTGAGTATATGCGACTAACTGCTTTGGGAAGCGGTTTGAGGCTGGAACCCACTGAATCCGTCTGCGGAATATAAGGGAAATTACGGAAATGAAAACCATCATAACGACTGATTCCCATATCAGTGGAGAGCCAAATGTAACCTTTCTGTCCACGAATAATGTTGTAAACAGTGTTATTGTTTAGTCCCTCGGCAATTGTTATTGGTTCGAAATTGCCGAATCTCGAAAATGCAAATACATTTAGAGAGAATGTAATCCACAAAAATACAAATAGTATTTTAGTTTTATTTGTACCCATTATTATTATATCTAATTAGAGCAATAATGCACTTATTGTTAATAGTAATACAAAGGTAAAAAATATTTTGAATTTAACTCTCGTTAATTAGTAAAAAGAAACTGTATTGCTGTGTTCCTCACATTTTGATCGTAAGTGGTAGTTACTTGCTGTTTTTTTCGAGTTGGAAACTATAGGTTCCCGCTTCTGTTTTGAAGTTATATTCACCTTTGAATATAATACCTACCTTCACTAAGCAATCTGCTTTATCTTTTACTTTAAAATATAAGAAGCTTTCTGATTCAAATTCATAAGTGTAACCGTCCTTGTTTTTAGCGGGGGATAATGACAAACCATTGGCACGCCAGTCAAATAAGCGGGAGTTAAAGAGATAATCTGTTCCATAATAGAACACCTGTCCGTTGTCGATATTGAATTTGAGCTCAACACGGAGAAGAAAGTTTTCCAATAGTGAGCCCGTACGGGTCTTTGCGGCATATTCACATCCCATGACTACCTTCTTGTTTACTTCGTCTACTCCACCGAAGTTGGCATCGCCCGCTAACTCGACGAGGCAGTTGTTTTTCTTATTACTATCTGCACGGAGTGCTTCAAGAATAGCTTGCATTTGGTCTAAGGTAACAGAAGGTATCTGGTCTGCATTGGGCATACCATAAGAAACTTCTTCAATTCCATAAGTATTTTTTACTGATTCGTAAAGGGGTGTTCCTTCGATAGGGTCATTGTCAACACTGGTACATGCGGTGAAACACAGTACAGACATAATAGCGATAACTAAACAAATACTTTTCATACAAATTCCTCCTAAGTTAATTTTTTAATTACTTTAATTGATTGTTCGATTGTGTTCCTCAGGAGAATCATTTTACTTGTATGCTGCAAACCTAAATACTTTATTTGAGATAGCAAAATATTCTGAGGAAAAAAATGAATGATTTGCCTATCTTTTTGAATAAAACACAGTCTATATAAGCTTATAAGTGGAATATACAAGTAATTTTTACCCTCTATGAATGAATATTATACCCATCCTTGAAATAAACACCCTCTATTGAATGAAAGAAATACACCTTGTTGGAGAATAAAATACCACCCATAATAGAGGGGGATTTTAGCACTTGGATTTGTTAATGGATGCAAATGCATAAATCGCCTACTTATAAAGAGCAATACGCCAACGAGGACTAATAATAAAAGCCGCTACTTTTGCATTGTAAATAAAATGAAATATATAATCAGATGAAAAGAAGAAGATTATTAATCATGTTCGTTAGTTTATTCCTCACTACCTTATTATATAGTCAGGTAGTAGGATTAAAGACGAATTTATTGATGGACGCTACGAAAACCATCAATCTTGGCGCCGAAATCGGCCTTGGCAAACAAACAACCCTGGATTTATCTTTCAACTACAATCCATGGGAGAATGAAAGTAAAATGATGAAAATGTTTGTTTTTCAACCAGAATATCGGCATTGGTTTTGCGAACGCTTTAACGGGCATTTCTTGGGTGTACATGCACTTACCGGAGTGTACCAGTTTGCGGGGATTAAGATGCCGTTCGGCATTTGGAGTAAATTGGAGGACCATCGCTTTAAAGGTCATTTTTATGGAGCAGGTATCTCTTACGGCTATCAGTGGGTACTGGGTAAACATTGGAACTTGGAAGGGAATATCGGGTTAGGCTATGCGTGGGTACAGTACGAACAATTTAAATGTGTAAATTGTCAGCCCAAGGTAGATGAAGGGCATAAGAACTATTTTGGCCCGACGAAAGCTGCGGTCAGTTTAATCTATTTATTTTAAAAACGAATAAGTATGAAACGTATAATATATATCCTTTTATGCCTGTTGTCTGCTTTGCCGGGCAGAGGGCAAAATGCTCAGAACCTGTACAACGGGCAGATGCGTATTGAAAATAAATCTGTTACGCGAAGTGATGATAACCGTTTGACGATAGCTATGGATGTTGTTTTGCAACCTAACCTGATGGTTACTTCAAATCGGGCACTTGTGATTACACCGGTTTTGCAGGCTGCGGATAATAATAAGGTGTTGCCCGAAATTTATGTGTTCGGTCGTCGTCGCGAACTTTACAATCAAAGAAACCATAAAATGCCCAAGGCGGCATATTCCGTTATCCGACGCAAAAAGAACAAAGAACAGGCCATCAGTTATTTGGTGCAGTTTCCGTATGAAGTTTGGATGCAACGTGCCGATTTGACATTTGGTATGGATGTCAGTGGTTGTTGTAATGCCATGCTAGGGGCTACGGTGGAAGAGCAGGTGCATAAACTGAATATTGAAGTTGCCAAACCTCAGTTGCAGGTAGCTTATATCACCCCCACTGCGGAAGCGGTTAAGCATCGTGCGGTGGTAGGTAAGGCATATCTTGATTTTCCGGTCAATCAGACGGTGATAAATCCTAATTATCGTAATAACAGTGCCGAATTAACCAAGCTTCGTGCTACCATTGATACTGTTCGGAACGATAAGAACACGACTATCACAAGCATTACAATTGAGGGATATGCTTCACCTGAAGGTACTTATACCTCAAATGCCCGATTGGCTGAGGGGCGCACTAAGGCGCTGATGCAATATGTGCGCAATTACTATAAGTTTGACGATAACTTGTTAAAAGTTTATTCTACTCCCGAAGACTGGGTGGGATACCGTAAGTTTATCGAAGCTTCAAATATCACTCAAAAGAATGAAGTACTTCGTATTATGGATGATGATGCATTAGACTATGATGTGCGCGAGAAGAAAATTG
The DNA here is from genome assembly GCA_023458215.1 of Bacteroidota bacterium. The sequence continues at coordinate 20,478 of JAEXAJ010000074.1, read as the reverse complement.
CTACTTTGTTAGGGCCTGAGGGATATCGCTTTATTCTTGATAATTGTTATCCGGCATTACGTCATTCAGACTATACGGTGAGTTATACTGTGCGGGGCTTTTCGATTGAAGAGGCGAAAGAAATCCTAAAGAAACGTCCCCAACAATTGAGTTTGCAGGAGATTTTCAATGTAGCTCAGACTTACGAGAAGGGTAGCGACGACTTCAATCATGCTTTCTTGGCAGCCGTACTCATGTTCCCGGACGACGAAACTGCTAATCTGAATGCAGCAGCGATGGAGTTGCAAAAAGGTGGTGATTTGACCGACGCTAAGAGATATTTGGCTAAAGCTAATCAGGAAGATGCGGCTACTCTGAATAATCTTGGTATCGTTGCCATGCGTGAAGGTGATTTGGATAAGGCTGAAGAGTACTTTAAGAAAGCAGAAAAAGCCACGGGTGCCAATGAAGTTTATAATAATATGAAAGAGTTGATGAAACAACGTAATTTTCCGACAGAATAAAACCCTATATATATTTCTACAGTTATTGAATTGATAAAAACGAAACGTTTTAATGGTGGGAATTGTGATGTGATATCACGATTCCTTTTTTTTATGTAAATGACGTGAGTCGGGAGTTGAATTTGGTACATAACGCTGATAGACATGAACTAAACAGAATGTTATTTTTTAGACATAAGAACAAAAGAACAAATTAGAAAACATAAGCTATATCTTACTCTGAATATGTTCTTTTGTTCTTATGTCTAAAAATAATTCTTTTGTCATTTAGTTCAAAACCATTCAGAAATGAATGAAATAGCATACGTCTCAGTTGTTTTAATTTATTACCAAGCGAGCAGATATGCATAACTATTTGATAATGAGCATATAGGACAAGATCCATCTCAGTCGTATACTCAGGCTATCTAAGTCGTATACAGAGATACCCTAAGTATACGACTGAGGTACCCTAACGTTACAACTTAGTATTGAAAACCCAGCGCATGTAAACAACATTCATTTAGAGCGTATTAGTTTAAAAGGAAGCATAAGTTCATTTTCGAAAAGAAATGAACTAATTCAACTATCGATTCACATAATTCCTTAATCAGTGAGGATGCTAACAGAATAGTGACAGAATAGTTACTCGCTATTCAGAGATAAGTTGTTCTTTACAATGAATTAAAACTTGCGAACAAAGAAAGCCGGTTGTTTTTTATCTCACCGGTATTGTTTGAGGTAAAATGATTATAGGGATTTTATTCATAATAGGGTAATTGATACTTTCGATGGCAGCATTTAGCATTTCTTTCTTTTTTCTTTATGATAACTTGGAAATTCAAGCATTTTTTTAGAATTTCCATTCTCTATTCATAGGGGCTGAAATATTCATTTAAAGGGTGTTTTATTCGTTTTTGAACGAAATACCTACCTTAAAAACTCTCATTTGAAAATTGCAGAATCTACCCTTTACGATTGATAAAAACACCAACCGGGACATACCTGATTTCACCCATATCTTTGCAATGTCGAAAGGAAACAAAACTCTTGCAAGTGGCGAGTGATAACAAACTGAGTTTCCGAAATGGTCTCATATACTTATATAGTAGATAAGAAACAAACTAATTAATTCTTAAAAGAAGAACGATTATGAACAGAATTACAAACAAACCAATCCATCCTCTCCTAGAGTGTGTCGTACTAAGAATTTAAAAACGACTGCTTCCGCACTTCTCTCCTTTTATAATATAGTAGATAAAAGCGAGTCTCTCTTTAATTAAAAAAAAACATATCAGATAGAAAAAGAAATTTTAATATAAACGATTATGAAACTTAGAAATTTATTTTTTGTAACAGCAGCAATGGCAGGTTTATTCTCTGCTTGCTCTAATGAAATGGACAATGCCATTGATAATGGTAATGGCGAACAAACTAAAGCCGAAGCTTACGCTTCTATCTCTTTCACAATGCCGGCAGGTGCAGTGACCAGAGCTGACGCACAAGTTACTCCGGGTACTTCAGCCGAAAACAACATTAATGAAGTATACTTCTTGTTGTATAAGGATGGAAAGTTGGCACAAGCTCCAGTCAAGAGAGAACGTGCAGATTTTGCACCGGGTAGCGCAGCTGGTGGTGCTGAAGTTTACACTCTGAAGAAAGAAAAGAATATTCCAATATCAACCGCCGGTACATACAATGTACATGTAGTGGTAAATCCTGCTACTACTCTTACTACAATAACAGAAGGTAGTAATATTAGCGTTTACGAAAATTTGGTTGAACAAGTTGCCGCCAAGACCGGTGCGTATTGTACGGATAATAAATTCATGATGACGAATGCTAACAATACAGTACAAGCCGTTGTTACGAAAGAACATAATATTAACAATGCACTTTCCATTACCATCCCGGTAGAGCGTTTGGCTGCCAAGATGACCTTTAAGAGTAATGGTGCAATAGATTTAGGTGAAAATGGTGCATTTGGTAAAATTACATTTGACGCATACAAAGTAATTAATACTCGTAACAGTGCTTATGACCTGAGAAGAGTAGGTACTACTCAAGCTAATGCCGTAATTGGTGCTGCAGAAGCCAATTATGTAGTTGAAAACTGGTTCGATGAAAAGAATAAAGGATGGAATGAAGCAGTATGGTCTCCTAACTATTCTAGAAAAATGAACACTTATGTAGGTTTCAGAAAATTAGATAACAAAAATGCAGCTCAACCTATCGCTTACTGCCTTGAAAATACAATTAAAGAAAGCGAAAATCTGGCTAAAGGTTATACAACTGGTGTTATCTTGAGAGGTAAACTTGATTTAAAAGAGGGTATTATTCAAGGTACGAAGCCTGCAACTGATTTTGACGGTACTTTCTATAAATTCCGTGGTGTTTACTACTATACTTTGAGTGATATTAAAACTGCTTTTGCTAACGAAGATGTTTTGAAATACAATAGCTTCAAAAAGCCGGAAGATACAGATGAAGCTAAGTATATAACTCGTATCAGTAATCAAAGAAATGAACTGTATGATAATTTAGGTATCGAACTCTTTACGAAAGGTTATTGCTACTATTACTACTGGGTACGTCACAACAATGGTACTGACGCTGCAAAAGCAGAACCAATGGAATATGTTATCGTTCGTAACAATGTTTACCAATTGGCTATCAAGTCAGTATCTGGCATAGGTAGTTTTGAGTCAGGAACTCCCGGCCCGGCAGATCCTAGCCAACCTGAAGTGGAGCCGGACAATGATCCTGCTAATCCGAATCCTGAAATCCCGGGTGAACTTGCACCGGACCAAGAACCTGAAATTCCTGCTATTCCAGTGCAACCGGATGAACCTGTTATTGACAACAACATGTATCTGAATGTAGAAATCACAGTTAATCCTTGGACTATCCGTAACAACGATATTGAACTTTAATAAATCTCTCTAACCAGTAAGGAGCCCGTGAGGGGGAATATTTCCCCCTCCCTCCTTTAATTAAATAGAACAAACAAACGGAATTTCTATCTTATTAATTCATTAAAAGGCATGAAACAATTTATAAATACCCTACAGAAAAAAGTAAGCAATATATTCCTGATCTCAGCCATTGCTTGCTCGATAGCTTCTTGTGACTCCGTCTTGAACTATGACGAGGGTGACTGTAGTGTAGAGTTCCGCGTGCGTTTTAAGTACGACTATAACATGAAGTATGCCAATGCTTTTGCTAATGAGGTAGAGAGAGTGACACTTTATGCTTTTGATAAAGATGGTAAGTTCATTTACCAGAAAACAGATGAAGGTACCAAGCTGCAAGCCGACGATTATTCCATGGTAGTGGACATCGATCCGGGTGAATACAGACTGGTAGCATGGGCAGGATTGACAAATGAGTCTTACGCAATTCCTTTGTTGACTCCCGGCATTTCCGACATTGACGAACTCACAGTAAAAACAAACAGAACGGGTCAGACACGTGCCGACAACGGTGAAATATCCGACCTTGTAAATAAGAGATTAGCTTCCTTATGGCATGGCGAAAGTCTGCAAACTCTTACAAGAGCCGGACAGGAAAAGGTTATCACTGTATCTTTAGTGAAGGATACCAATACTTTCCGTATCGTACTGCAACAAATGCAGGGAGCATCACTTCAGGCAGATATGTTCGACTTCTCTATCTTTGATGACAATGGCTGGCTCAATTATGACAACTCACTGCTGAAAGATAACTTATTGACCTATCAACCTTACTTCCGCACAGAAGGTAGCGTGACACGCTCTACACGTGCAGGCGAAGAAACTACACCGGTGAGTGTGGTAGTAGCCGAAATTACAGTTGGACGCTTGATGGCGGAAAAGAATCCCCGCCTGCGTATCACTAATAAAGAAACAGGAATGGTAGTATTGTCTATCCCTTTGGTAGATTACCTGCTACTTACTCAACAAGAAGGTCACAACAGCATGACCCCGCAAGAATATCTGGATCGTCAGGACGAATATTCCCTTACGTTCTTTCTTGACAGCAACCGTATGTGGTTGAATACTGAAATACTTATTAATGGATGGACCATCCGTCCTAATAATGCTGACTTATAATTGCTGACAAACAAACATATATTGCAATGAAAAAGGTATTAACATATATAATCTCCGTAATCGTCCTTGGCACTCTGCTGGCCTCTTGCTCGGACGATTACAACATCTGGCAATCCGCCGAAGGGCCTGTCAGCATGAAGATTACCCTCAACCTCCCTACATCGGCAGCACCAGCTACACGAGCCGTTAATGAAGAGAACGACTTGGAGGCTGAAAGAAGAATGAGCGAAGACGACCTTCATTTGTTGGTCTTTGAAGATAATGAATTGAAGGAGGATGTAAAGAACATCACGTTGAGCAGCGAACAGAATGGAACTAGAACATTGTCTGCCACTACCGAGAATAGTTATAAAAGGCAGGTACATGTGGTTATCCTGACTAATACAGCCGCTTGCGGAGTCATGTTCAATGCAGCTGCTTATATTGGAAAGAGCAAAGAAGAGGTATATGCGGCATTACGTTACAACTATGGCGACAAAGCATGGGATGTAGTAGGTGATAAAGAGCAACGTATCCCTATGTGGGGGGCTTTTTCAATTACTCCACAGTCATCAATGAATACAGTGTCAGTAGCTTTGTATCGTGCAGTTAGTAAAATGAATGTTTTAGTGAATGATGGCGAAGGATTGGATAATTTCACATTGACCAGTGTACGTGTTTATTTTGCCAACCAACAAGGGTATTGTGCCCCATTGGTAGAACCTAATGGCAATTCTCCGGTGCAAGCTCCATCGTCAGCTAGTGATTTTACGCAGTTTCCGGTAGCTACCCCTCTTGTTTTCGACGTACAAGAGGATGCAAAAGCTTTGAAGAATCGTATTTACGTGCCCGAATCAGATAATAATAATATATCTTCCGGCAATACAAAAAAAGCCCTTTGCTTGGTTGTTGGTGGGAAATATGCAGGTGCAAGTCTGGTACCTCAAGGAAAAGAAAGCTTCTATCGTATAGATATGAAAGATCAGGAAGGTATTTATGATGCACTTCGCAACTATCTGTACCGTTTCAATATCAAAAGTGTGTCTTCTCCAGGTACTACTACTCCCGAAGAAGCTCTGGATCATGCGGTAGTTGGCATGAAAGTGGAAATTGAAGAATGGCATGATATTAATTTGAGTGGTCTTGCCGATCAATATTCTTTGGTTACCGACAAGAGCCGTGTGAGCTTCGAACAAGATGGAGGCGAGATGTTTATAAAGGTATGGAGTGATTATGGCGAAGATTGGACCATAGAAGACCTGAATGAAAATTGGTTTCAATACAGAAAAGACGGCAATCGCATTGTCTTGACAACAGACGCCAATTACGGCGCGTCACGTGAGAGTAGCTTCTACATCAAATCGGGGATGCTGAAAAAACAAATTATTGTGGAACAAGCGCAACCGGGAACAGCCAACTGCTATTTGGTAGGAGCAGGTACTTATGAATTATCGGTTGTAGTGAAGGGTAATGGTACACAAGGATTGTATGCCGAAAATAAAAATGGGGGTGTAGAGAAATTGGACGAAACAGCCGTATTAGATCCTGATTATTTGAGTATTATTTGGGAAACTTCAGCAGGATTGGTAAAGTTAGTCAATCCGAATGGAAGTGAAGTCACTCAAAATGCTGATTATGACAAAGAGAAAGGACGTTTGAAATACAAAGTAAATCCTAATGGTACTATCGGCGGAGTGACCGGTGGAAATGCATTAATCGGTGCTTTTAAAGGTGGTAAATTGATTTGGTCATGGCACATTTGGGTATGTCCGGATATGGCAGCTTCAGGCTATCAAGATGAAGACTGGACTTTGACCGGTTATAAAGTGATGGATCGTAATCTCGGAGCACTAAGCAATGAACAAGGAGTGGCTTCTTTAGGATTATTGTATCAATGGGGACGTAAAGATCCATTTATCGGAGCCAGTGAGATTTCAAAGAATGGTGCTGTATTGGATACAGAAACTTATTTAGGATTTAAATGGGGTGTACAAGCTGGTGGAGAGGGAGCACCTAAACAAGGTGTAGCTTATACAATAGAACATCCCACTGAACTTATTCAGTATGGATTGTCGGTGACAGATCCTAAAGGTGCTTACTTGTGGGGTACGAATGGTGGATTGAATAAAGAAGGTGTAAAAGATTTGGGAAGGAAGACTATTTATGACCCATGTCCGGTGGGGTATAGAGTGGCACCAGTGGATGCATTTGTCTTCAAAAAGGAAAATATAACTTATGATGGTAGCTTTGGAGAACCTTACGTTGGTGATGAGTATACTGCTGTAACCGAAGTGATTTGGACTAAAGCTATTCCCAATAAGCCGTATCGAAATGTATATGCTGCTGATGATGAATTTGGAAATAATGTAAAATTTTACGAAGAGCTCTATGTTAATCAGTTCAACGGTAATAATGATCCGGATCGTTGGATAAAAGGTGAAGCTGCTATTTCCTATACATTACTCTCTAAATCAAGTGAAAAGTATAACTGGAATGAAAATTTGATATATATACCTAATAATCAAACGAGTACTGATAAGAAATTTGATAAAGGTAATTATATCTATTCTTATTCGGGTAAGTATGTGGAAAATGCTAAAGCCTATGGCTATTATCTGAATTATAAGAAGAATGAAGAACCTGAAATGAATTCTGTTGGCGATTATTATACACCAAAGACTCGTGAAAATCTTACTTGGTTACCTTTAAGTGGTGCTTACGATCCAACCAAAGGTTTCACTTTTACCGATGTAAGTATAGAACAGGGTCCTTCGCTTACTGTAAATAGTTTTATCTGGACCAATTCTTCGATAAAGAGTACTGACGAAATTACCCGTCCTGCAGCATTGTTTCTGCATGGAACTGAATTACTGGGTGGAGAAAACGGACGTCACATCCACGGTTTGACCAGAGATGACATCAAGGCCGAGCCACATTATGCAGGTGCCGTGCGTTGCGTCAGAGATACTAAAAAGGATTTTAGTGCCGATAACAAAGTTCCGGGAAACATCTCATTGGAAAGTACAAAAGGCTCGATAGTAGAAGGAACATTGGTTTCTATTAATGATACTTGGAAAGTCGTTGATCCGGGTGCGCATTGGTTCACGATCAGTCCCGACCACGGAGTTGCTGATAAAAATGTAGGAACTAAAATATTATTTACTACGACCGAGGTCAACTCTACATCAACGGAACGTGTAGCGACTGTGAAAATAAAGTTTGCTTCAGAACCTAATGTGCGTACCATTAAAGTGACCCAAAAGGGTAAATAAACATTAATGATTTTGGATATGAAAACTAAGTGCAATATACTTTATATACTTTTCTGCCTGACAATGTTTTTTAGTTGTACAGCAGAAATTGAAACAGACCTTCCTATTGCCGGAGATGGTATAGAGGAGCAGTCAAACGAAGCCCAAGTGGTGCTTAGTATGGCATTACCTGCACAAGAGTTACCCTCAACCCGGAGCGTTTCCATTACAGATGATTCTCAAATCGGAGCAGATTTTACAATATGGACATTCGATGGTGAAGGAAAGGATGCCACTTTCTTGAGTGAGATTAAAAGTACGGATGTAGACGATAAGGGAAATCGAAAAGTGGTTATATCTACCATAAATGGTCAGAGACAGATGTATGTACTCTTGCCTGAAACGAACAAGATGATTACTTTGTGTATGATTGTGAATGTTCCTGTGGTGAATACTCCTACTGTGGGTATGAAGAAAGTAGACGCACTCAACACCTTGGAATTCTCTATCGGAGAGGGTGTCGATTTAAAATACATGCCGATGTATGGTGAGCATTCTCTGATTGTCAAGCAAGGTTATAAAGCATCCATTAGTTTGCGCAGAGCCATGGCCAAGATAGAAGTAGATGCTCGTAATGTATATCCGTTATTTAAAATGGAAAGTGTAGAATTACTGAATATCAACTTAAGAGGAAAGGTCTGCAGTGGCATTATTCAGGATCAAACAGACTATCCGGTACAAGACATTACAGTAAATAGGGCAGAAGATAACATTTTCACGATCTACGTTCCCGAAATACAAGATGCAAATGGCGAGAAAAAAGTATCTGTTCTCTTAAAAGGAATATACAATGGTCAGCCATCTTCTTATTACCGCTTGGAGTTTATCAGCAGAAGCCAGTCGCAAAAGGTGACAGACATTACACGCAATTACAAATATGCCTTCTTGATTGATAATGTAACTGCTTCGGGATATTCAGAACGCGAATCGGCCATCAGCGGAACAGCCAGCAATGTGTCTGGCACTGGGATGACATTGCAGACAATTAAAGATGAGGATATTATGGATATCACAACTGATGGCGACTACTATCTCGGCGTGACGTCGGCTAGTATTTTAGCGGGTGTTAACGATGATTATTATTTTGCTAACTTCAGTGTGGTAGGCAATAATCCGGAGGGGTGGAAAATGATTACTACTGAACTACCTGTAGGGGTAACCGTATCTATGGAATCTTTTCAATCGGATACAAATATTGAGAAAGTCAATAGTGTATGGATTTATATTGAGAAGAGTAAGGTAACTGTTTCTACCGGTGATAAAATTCTAGTTTACGTTTATAGCGGCAAGATAAGAAAGAAAATAGAGGTCAGCATACCATAAATAGGTGCTTTCCCTAATAAAGATATATTGTTTGTTTGTGTTCCTCACCCCACTCTCATGTCCGTCTGTGAAGATAGCGGAGAGTGGGTGGGGATTTTTATTTTCAAATCAAACGATATTTATACGATAGGAAGTGAGAAACTGACAGTAACTTCATCGTTGTTCACCTCATATTGTCCACCGAATCTTTTAATGGTCAATCGGTTTACTTCGTTTGCGATAGCAATTTCCTGGGGTTGCTCCCTGTAAGCGGCCAATTGTGTATTTGTTATTTTAAAAAATAGTTGCTCATTTTTCAATGTTACCTTCATAGTAAGAACAGCTCCTTCCATACGGAACATTAGCAGGTTTTTGAACACTTCTTGTAATCGTGAGATGTCTGCGTGCACTCTTAATGCAACTTCAGAAGCGGGGATTTCAAGCTTGACTTCTTGTTCCTTGTAAGCCGGCTGTGAAATGAACTCCCGAACGAATGGAAGTATTTCTATATCCTCCGTCCTGTATTTCATCATTCCTGCCTCCAGTCTTGAAAGGTCAAGAATACTATTGATAAGGTTCATCAACTTGGCTGAGGTCTTGTTCAGCTTTTGTGAAATGTCTTTTCGTTTTGCACTATCCGTCACTTCATCTCTGGCAAGCTGCAAAGAACCTTCTACAACGGCATTCAGTGGTACACTGATGGCTGAGCTGATAGTAGACAAAAAGTGTTCTTTGGCAATATTGGCCAATTCTGCTTCTTCGGTCATTTTACGCATTTCCTCTTCCGACTTTTTGAGCTTTTGACGTACCCGATTTGTATGAACTATAAATACAACTAGAATGAGGATGGCAATCAAAATCAGACTCAAAGATAGAATTTGAATTTTACGATTAATTTTCTCTTTCTCCAAGAGGAATTGATCGGCATCATAATCCTTTTTCAACTGCTCCGTTTGTTTATTAAGGAATACAATATTGACCGAGTCTGCTATTTTGAATGAATTTTTGAATGCGGATACTGCCTCATCATACCTTTTTAAGTTTCCTAATATTCTACCTTTCAGATAGATCATGCTGCTGTATGAAAGGGGAGAAAGCTCCTTGTATATTTCTGCTAAAATTTCCGTTTCTATAAGAGCTTGTTCATAGTTTCCTATCTGATAAAAGTATTTATAGCGGGCTATGTGGTAATAGTAACTAAAGGTACCATAACCATCCATTTTATATTTCTCGGCTTTTTCTACATATTTCTCGGCATTTTTATAGTCTCTTATGTCGGTATAGTAATTTATGTAAGATACTGCTGCCATCATTATCCATCCGCGTTGGTTTATTTCAGTATTCGGATCTTTTTCGATTTGTTGCTGAAGGTAGTTATCCAATTTTTTTATCCACTTTATTGTGTTCGCATTATCTCCCAACCCTTCGTATGTTTTTATCAAAGAATTGTTGATTTCGAGGATATAGCGTTCGTTGGTTGGATAAGCCACCTTATAGCCTTCTTCCAATACCTTGATGGCTTCATCTTTTCGGTATGTCACAAGATAGTTGTTGGCAAGGCACTGATATGCAGCAGCAATTCCGGTTATGTTATTAACCTCTTTTGCATCTTTGAGCATTTCTAATGCCGCTTTTTCTTCACGTTCAAATTCACCGTTTACCATCATGACGTCAATGACACATCGACGTCCGTTGAATATGTAATCGTAAAGTTTCTCTTTTCGGGCAAGCGGCTCTAAAAGAGCCATCCATTTATTCACCTGCTCTACATCATATTGATTGTAGGCAAGAGCCATTCGATAGAAGTAGGCTGCACATTTGTATCTGTTATTATCCAGCCTTTCTGCTTCCCGCAATAATTTGTCTATGTAGTATAATTCTACTTGTGGATTTGTTACGATGCGTATGATTTGGCTATATATCTCTAAGCGCATGGTATCATCTTGAGCCGTTTGACTCAATTGCCGCAGTAATTTTGTTTTCCTTTCATTGACCGGATCTGTGTTGTTAGCTTGCAAAGAGCAAACTGATATCAATGCAGAGATGATTATAATCCACTTTTTCATAATTCAGCAGGGGTGTTTGTGGTAGTTAACGGATGTGTGAAGATAAAACGGGCACCTTGAGTATAGCTGGAATCTATCCAGATTTTACCTCCTACATGTTCAACAATGAGTTGGCAGATAGACAAACCTAATCCGGCTCCTTGAATGCCTTCATGAAGCTTCTCGAATCGTTCGAAAATCTGTGGTTGCTTTTCCGGCGGAATACCGCAACCGGTATCTTCAACGGTGAATCGCACTTCCTTATTTGTTTCGTCCACTTCAAGCGATAGGGTAATGGTTCCTTCGGGAGTGAATTTGGTTGCATTTACTAAAAGATTAATAAGAACCTGTTGCAGTCGCCCCGAATCCGTATAAAGGGGAAGTTTATTCAAGCTAGTCTTGAAATGCAAAGTGGCATTTGTTTTCTTTACGTTCTCTACTGTGCCGATTACATTTTTGCAAAGAGAAACAGCATCATAGGTATCATAGGTAAACTTGATGTTTTTATCTTTCAATGCTGAGAGATCAGCCACATCATTGAACAGCCTTAATAACAAGTCGGCATTTTGTATGATACGTTCTCCGAACATTTTTTTGTCTTCGGCGTCATCGACGACTTCTAAAGAAAGTAAGTCGGCAAAACCGGCGATTGCGTTCAATGGTGTGCGAAGTTCATGACTCATATTCGACAAAAACAGACTCTTTGATTGTATGGAGGCCTCTGTTTCTTGCCGAATTGTTTGTAACCTTTGCCGGGATTGAATGAGTTGCTTGTTCTTTTTTCGAGCTATATAAATGAGAAATATAGCTACTAATAATAAGATGGAGGCGCAACTGATAAACCACTTCAGAAAGCGGTTGTGCATGGCTGTATTTTCAATGGCCATTTTGTCTACCCAGTAATTCACATGCAAGGAATCTATCTGTTTGGAATATCGTATCATGTTAAGCGAGTCGGATAGGTCACGGGCTATGCTGTAGGTTTCGCATGCCTCTGCCATGTTTCCACTCTTTTCTAACAATTCTGCTTTATCCATCATCAGGTTCTTGTATTTGTTCAAGTTGCTATTGCTGCTACTTGCCAGCATAGTGGAGTCATTGTAGATAAGGGCTTTTTTATAGTCACCTATCAGGCTATAATAGTACGAATTCAATTTATAGAATAGATCGTTGAACTCGTGTTCTTTCGGATTCATTTTATTTACTTCTTGCAGGCTTAGTCGGGCCAATTCCTCATCTTTGATAACTATGTTGTAAAAAGTCTGGTAACATTGCAGGTAGAATATATAATCTTGCTTGTTGGGGATGTCGGCACGATCCAGTAATTTGCGTACTTCTATCAGGTAATGTTGCATCGCTTCTGCATCTGCCATAAACATGCATGTGTGTATTTGTTGCATTAGCAGGCGAATCTCCAGAAATTTATTATCCAGCTTGCTCATCATTTCATAAGATTCTGCATAAGCGGTGTTAGCCTGTTTGTATTGGTCGGAACTCATGTGGGTATTGCCGATGGCTTGAAGGGATAATGCAATTCCTAAATCAGAATCCAACTTTTTGGCTTCTTCATACATTTGCTGCGCTTTATCAACGGCAAGTCCTATATCTCCCTTTAAGCAATATGTATTTACTGTGATTTGCTGGATGACAAATAAATTATCATAGTCTTTATTCTGCCGTGCGATTGCTTCCTGTGCCCGACATAGTTTCAGAACTTCATCTTCTGGGATATGGCTACTATAGTTGAAGCTTTTTCCTGCAAGGGTATATAAATGCTGCAATCCGGCTTGTGCATTGGCTTGGAGGCTTATTATACTAAAAAGTAATAATGCCAGAAGTGTTACTTTGTTCATTCTTTATAAGTACAAGTAAAATGGTTCTCAAAAATAAATATAAAAAATGATTTAGATGATATACGTTAATCATTTTTTTCATAAATGATGGCTGTCAGTGAACATAATATAGTTTTATGCCTAAACTTTTCAAGTCACTGCGTGTTGTTGTGTCCTAACTCCTAACGATGAACGGATATGGCAACAAAAAAAGTAGCAGAACAACTGGTGGAAACATTGGTGAATGCCGGTGTAAAACGGATATACGCTATTACCGGCGATAGTCTGAATGAAGTAAATAACGCTGTAAGGCAAAATGGCAATTTAGAGTGGATACATGTCCGGCACGAAGAAACCGGAGCCTATGCCGCCGGTGCGGAAGCCCAACTAACAGGAAAGCTGGGATGTTGTGCCGGCAGTAGTGGTCCGGGACATGTACATCTAGTCAATGGACTGTACGATGCCCATCGTTCGGGGGCTCGGGTATTGGCTATCGCATCTACGATTCCTACCTCGCAATTTGGTACTGATTATTTTCAAGAAACCCATCCTGTTCATCTTTTCGACGGATGCAGTTACTATAATGAAGTGGCGGAAACAGCTCAACAATTCCCACGCATGCTGCATTCGGCCATACAGAACGCTATCTCCAGAAGAGGGGTAGCAGTGATAGGTTTGCCCGGCGATGTAGCTGCTTCTCCGATTGCTAAAGTAGACTCTTCGGAGGATAATTACCAGATAGAAGCACAGACTGTACCTTCGTCCGAAGAACTGGCTGAGCTGGCAGGATTGCTGAATGGTTCTGATAAGGTTACCTTATTTTGCGGTATTGGCTGTGAGGGTGCTCATGCCGAGGTCATTGAACTTGCGCGTAAACTGAAGTCTCCTGTTGCATATACTTTCCGTGGTAAGATGGAAGTGGAATATGATAATCCTTATAAGGTGGGCATGACGGGTTTGCTCGGTGTTCCGTCGGGATATATCAGTATGCACGAAGCGGAGGTATTGGTAATGCTTGGCACTGATTTCCCTTATTCCGCTTTCTTGCCTAAAAACAATAAGATTGTGCAGATAGATATTAATGCTGAACGGCTGGGAAGAAGAGCTAAGGTTACGCAAGGACTATGTGGTGATGTGAAATTGACTTTGCAAGCCCTTTTGCCCTTGTTGGAGGAGAAGACCGATGACAGTTTCCTTCACCGGCAGCTGAAGATCTATGAAAAAGTATGCAAAGCTCTTTCGGAATATGTCTTCGATAAAGGTAGTGAAGGGAAGATTCATCCTGAATATGTGATGTCGGAAATTAGCCAATGGGCTACGCAAGACGCTATCTTTACAGTAGATACCGGCATGACTTGTGTCTGGGCAGCCCGCTATTTGGCAGCTACTGCCGGACGTTCTATGTTGGGATCATTCAATCATGGTTCTATGGCCAATGCACTTCCCCAATCCATAGGTGCAGCTTTGGCTTGTCCCGAAAGGCAGGTATGGGCGTTGTGTGGAGATGGTGGTTTGTCGATGTGTTTGGGCGATTTGGCAACGGTTGCCCAGTATAAACTTCCGATTAAAATTATTGTATTCAATAATCGGGCTTTAGGCATGGTGAAGCTCGAAATGGAAGTAGCTGGCTTGCCCGACTGGCAGACAGATATGTACAATCCCGACTTTGCCATGATAGCCCGTGCCATGGGCATGCGGGGACTTACCGTAGGGCATCCCGATGAAATGGATGTTGCCTTACGTGAAATATCCCTTACCGAGGGTCCGATATTAGTGAATATATTGACCGATCCCAATGCACTTGCCATGCCTCCGAAAGTGGAGTTTGAACAAATGGTGGGCTTTACCAAGTCCATGTCCAAACTGATGTTGATGGGACGGTCGCAGGAGGTGATAGACACATTGGAGTCGAATATCAGGCATATCAAGGAAGTGCTGTAATTCCGTTCTCCGTTTATTCCGTATCGGCGTGAACATCTCCTCTACCACGCGGACGGTAAAAGAGTGGACAGAAATCAGAAAAGAATAAAGAAAGCGGCAGTAGAGTTGCCGCAAAAATAACAGGCAGGCAGCCCGTCCGCTTCCCCTAATTCGGAGCGGCTTGCTGCTTGCCTGCATTGCAACTGCATGTTAGGTGGTATCCAACCAACCTTAAAGTATTCTGATTAGAAGCACCCGTAGCATGTCGGCAACAGCTTGCGGTCGCCCAATGTATTATCAATTCGTGCCACGTTCACCCAGAACTTGTTTTCTCGAACACTTTCTATCGGATAGGCTGCTTTCTCGCGTGAATAGCTATGTTTCCATTCGTTAGCAACCACCTCATATTCGGGATGCGGAGCATTTATTAATACGTTATCTTCTTTGTCGGCTTTACCTTCTTTTACTTCCTGTATTTCTTGCCAGATAGTCAGCATAACCGTGATAAAGTTATCCAACTCGGCAAGGCTTTCACTCTCCGTGGGTTCAATCATCAATGTGCCATGAACCGGGAAGGAGAGGGTAGGAGCGTGATAACCGTAGTCCATGAGGCGTTTGGCGATATCGGCTTCATTGATACCTGTCTCTTCAAATACCTTGCGGCACTCCAATATCATTTCATGGCCTACAAAACCATTTGCTCCACGATATACGATACCGTATGTTTCATTGAAATAAGAAGCCATGTAGTTGGCATTCAGAATAGCGATCTTAGTGGCACGTGTCAGTCCTTCACTTCCCATCATGCGGATGTAACCGTAGGTAATGGGCAGTACACCTGCACTACCGAATGGAGCGGCTGCCACTTCATTTGTTGAGTTGCCGAATAGTCCGTGTCCCGGTAAGAATGGAACCAGATGTTCTGCTACACAGATTGGACCTACACCCGGACCGCCACCACCATGAGGAATGGCAAACGTTTTGTGCAAGTTCAAGTGGCAAACGTCGGCACCGATAAATCCGGGATTAGTCAAGCCTACTTGTGCATTCATATTGGCGCCATCCATATAAACCTGCGCACCGCAAGCATGGATAACATTACAAATTTCCACAATTTCAGTTTCAAAGATACCATGTGTAGAAGGATAGGTAATCATTAATGCGGCGAGATCATCCTTATTCTCCTCGGCTTTGGCACGGAGATCATCCATATCTACGTTTCCATGATCGTCGCAAGCACAAATCACAGTGGTAAATCCGGCTTGAATAGCCGAAGCCGGATTGGTGCCATGTGCCGAAGCTGGTATCAGAACCTTGCTGCGATGCCCTTGTCCGATGCTTTCCAAATAAGCACGTATGACACGTAAACCAGCATATTCACCGGCTGCACCTGAATTGGGTTGCAAGCTGATACCGGCAAATCCCGTAATCGTTTTCAGCTCTTCGCTCAGGTTATGAATCAGTTCGCGGTAGCCTTCAGCCTGATCTTCGGGAACCAACGGATGTATGCCCATAAATTCGGGACGGCTGAGCGGTAGCATCTCGGCGGCGGCATTCAGTTTCATGGTACACGAACCGAGTGAAATCATGGAGTGAGCCAACGAAATATCCTTGCGGTCCAGACGTTTGATGTAACGCATCATTTCCGTTTCCGTGTGGTATTTGTTGAAGACCTCGTGTGTCAGATACGCACTTTCACGTTTCAAAGTTTTCGATATAGTGCAGCAATCGGGGATTTCATTTGTTTTGGTATAATCTTGTCCGGCAGCAATGGCAAAGATGGAAAGCAATACATTGACGGCAGCTACATCCGTAGTCTCGTCAATACTCATGCCTACATCTCCGTTCTTGAAGTAGCGCAGATTTACTTCTTTGCTCAGGGCAATGGTACGGATTTGTTGTGCCGATACTGCATCGGGCAGTGCAAAGCGAAGGGTACCGAAGTATTGCTTGTTGACTTGTTTATAGCCTAGCTTATTGATTGTCTTTTCCAGATAAGCGGCAATGCTGTGGATGCGTTCGGCAATGGCACGAATACCTTCCGGTCCGTGATATACGGCGTAGAAACCTGCCATCGTGGCCAGTAAGGCTTGTGCGGTACAGATGTTGGAAGTTGCCTTTTCACGCTTGATGTGTTGCTCGCGGGTTTGCAAAGCCATGCGGTAACACATCTTGTCGTATTTGTCTTTCGACCATCCGATGATACGTCCCGGCATATTGCGCTTATATTCGTCGCGTGCAGCGAAGTAGGCGGCAGACGGACCTCCGTAGAACATCGGTGTACCGAATCTTTGTGTAGTACCGAATACGATATCCGCTCCCCATTCTCCCGGAGGGGTGAGTACGGCAAGACTTAATATATCGGCGGCAACCGCCACTTTACAATTAGCTTCATGCGCTTTTTCTACGAAAGCACGGAAGTCTTCTACGTTTCCGCTGGCATTGGGGTATTGCAGTATGCAGGCAAAGACTTCCGGAGTGAACTCCATTTCTTCGAATTTGCCGGTACGTAGTTCGATGCCTTGGGGAATGGCGCGGGTAGTCATTACTGCCAATGTTTGCGGGAAGATATTTTCATCTACAAATACCACATTAGCCCCCGACTTCTGCATATCGCGCGGACGCAAAGCATACATCATCGCTACGGCTTCGGCAGCAGCTGTGGCTTCGTCCAGCAATGAGCAGTTGGCAAGTGGCATAGCAGTAAGGTCGCATACGGCAGTCTGGAAATTCATCAGTGCTTCCAGTCGTCCTTGCGATACCTCTGCCTGATAGGGTGTATAGGAGGTGTACCAAACAGGATTCTCAAATACATTTCGATGGATAACGGCAGGAGTGATCGTATTGTACCAACCCATACCGATGTAGGTAGTGTAGAGTTTGTTCTTAGCAGCCAGTCCGGCTATGTGTTGCCCGAACTCATATTCCGTCATTGCTTCGGGTAAAGCTAACGGCTCTTTCAAGCGGATGTTTGCAGGAATGGTCTTTTCGATCAACTCGTCCAGACTCTTCACCCCGATTTTACGGAGCATCTGTTCCTCATCCTTTGCGTTAATGCCAATGTGGCGGTTTGCAAAAATATCGTTTCTCATATTGGTATATATTTAAGTGATTAGTTATTAGTTATAAGTTATTTGTTATGGGTTGTTGGTTATAGGGCTGCGTTATTATTCCGAATGGAAAAGCACAAACAAATAACTTATAACTCATAACTCATAACTTTTTCTCGTTCTAACGAAAAAACGGATTCTCCGCCTTCTCTATTCCAATCGTAGTTGGTGCTCCGTGTCCCGGATAGACAATCGTATCATTGGGCAGTGTGAACAGGCGGCTGCAAATATGCTCTATCAGTTCATCGAAGTTTCCTCCGGTGAGGTCGGCACGTCCTATGCTTCCCTGAAATAATACATCGCCGGAAAACATGCAGTGGTCGGCGGCACAATAAAACACCAAACTTCCCGGAGAATGGCCGGGCACATGGATGGCTTCCAAACTTGTGTTGCCAAAAGTGATAATATCTCCGTCGTGCAAGTAGGTTCCCAATGGTACGGGAGGCTCTTGCAACTGGAAACCGAACATCCGGCTTTGCTTGGGTGCTTCGTCGATCCAAAATTCATCTGCCTGATTGGCTTCTGCTTTTAATCCGAATTCCTTCAGCATAAAAGGATTTCCGAATATATGATCCAAATGCAAGTGCGTATTCAGGAGATGCTTTACATTCAACTCATTATTGATAATAAAGTTCTTCAACGCCTGCTTCTCTTCTTCATAGAAACACCCGGGATCGATTACGGCTGCTTCGTTTGTTTCGTCCCAAAGTACATAACAGTTCTCCGGAAACATATTAAATTCAAATCTCTTTATCTTCATGCTTTAGATTTATGATTTCAGATTTATGATTTATCAACTCTCAACTTTCAACTCTCAACTTTCAACTATTTACGTAGACAACTTTTTTGGTTCGGAAGAATTCTTCCTTAAAAATATCCTTTAAGTCCCACATGGTGGTCTTATTTTTGAAAGGCATGGCTTCGTGTTCCAGTTCGCCACCTTTCAGACAAATCAATCCATTGGGTAAGGAGTTTTGTTGTTTGGGAGAGATATTCTTACGGATTATCTTTAATAAGTCGGTCAGCGGCATCACTGCGCGACTTACGACAAAATCGAATAGCTGCTTTTCTTCTTCGGCACGGGCATGACGGAAAGTAACATTTTTAAGCCCGATGCTGTTGGCTACTTCGGTAGCTACGCGTACCTTTTTACCTATACTGTCTACTAAGTGGAAGCTGACTTCGGGAAAGAGAATAGCTAAAGGGATGCCCGGGAATCCACCTCCGGTACCGAGGTCCATAATCTTTGTACCCGGTTTAAAGTTGATGACTTTGGCTATTCCTAAAGAATGAAGTACATGGTGTTCGTACAAATTCTCAATATCTTTACGCGAAATTACATTTATTTTAGAGTTCCAGTCCAGATAGAGGTCGTAGAGTGCAGCAAACTGCTTTTTCTGTTCTTCTGTCAGGTCGGGAAAGTATTTTAGGATAAGTTCCATTAGCTTATTAAATTATATATTATAAAATCTTACGAGTTACGCACATCATTCAACACTGTGCTGTCGTCACTTAGCAAATGTTGCATTGCATCATACGGTAGGGTGATTTTGATGGGGCCCATTACGTAAGGAGCAATTTCATATACGTTATAATAGAAAGTGATTCCTTCTTTGCCGAGGTAGAAGTTTTCGGTAGGTTCCAGATCACCGGTAGTGGCATACCCCATGTCTTCCAATTCCTGACGAGTGGTTGCTTTATTGTCTGCCATTAATTGGTTCCATAGTAAATCGGTCAAGGCTTCACTATAGTCGCTTACAAACAAATCTTCCAATCGGATGGGACTTAATCTACGTAAATCCATGTTGAGATAGGTGGTCATATAAATGCCGTGGGCACCGCCGGTATATTCGTTATAGTCGATACGATAGATCAGCAGGTTCTTGGTATATAGCTGAACATGCCCTTCAATACCTTTATAATAAGAATACCATGCTTCCATGGTAGCGTCATCTTCTTTTTCCTTTTCATCCTTCAGGTACATCGGCTCCAGATCTTTGAGATAATCACTGACATACTTTTCTGTATATTTTTTAATAGCCTCTTCAGGTTTCATCGTCATGTATTTTTCGCCGAAGCAGGCGGAAAGAAAGAATGTGTTCAGGCTATCTTTCAATTTTACGTCCGATGATTGAGTGGCGTATGCAAAGTTGATAACAAGATTGCATGCCGGTTTGGCGGTATCTCCAAAGAGATGGGCCGTTTCATTTACTTGTATGCTATCAAACTCCAGCGCTCCGGTGTTTTTGTTCAGGATGTTACCACAAGAAAAGAAAAAGCCACTTGTCGCAAGCAGAAGGACAAGTAAGCTGACAGTTTGCTTTTTCATATCGAATTTTGTTTATAAATCATCATATTAATGAAAAATCTTTATCGACAAATATAGAACTAATTAACGAACTGCAC
>JAEXAJ010000073.1 GCA_023458215.1 Bacteroidota bacterium | reverse complement strand
ATTACCGTCCGGTAGTATTTAAAGATATGTCAAATGGTGACATGTTTTTGTCTCGTTCAACTGCAAATAGCAAAGAAACTATCGAATTCGAAGGAGAAACTTATCCGGTGATCAAAATGGAAATCTCTAGCACTTCTCACCCGTTCTATACAGGTAAGTCTAAGTTGGTTGATACTGCCGGTCGTGTTGATAAGTTCATGAGCCGTTACGGTAACCGCAAGAAATAATTCAGTATCAAGAGATCTGAAAAAGGGGAATCTTATGCAAGATTCCCTTTTTTATTACAAGCGACATACTCGTTATATTATATATAGTATATGATAAACATCGATACCAAAAAATGGGTATCACTCGGAATGAGCGTATTCCATAAGGCAGCAAAAGTTTGCCAAAAGTCCATACGGTGGTACAAGTCCCTCTATCTTAATAAGCCGTGGTACAAACGGGCTTTAGCATCTGTTACTACTTTCATCATCGTCTTTCTGCTCTACCTGGTCATGGTAGACATTAATTTCTTTTGGCTATTCGGCAAATCTCCCGGTTTATCAAGCATTCACAATCCCAATCAACCTATTGCATCCGAGATATATAGTGCCGACGGCAAACTAATAGGCAAGTATTTCCGTGAGAACCGAAGTCCGGTAAACTATGAGGAGATTTCTCCTATACTGATAAAGACCCTTATCAGCACGGAAGACGAACGATTCTACCAACATTTCGGCATTGACTTCCAAGGCGTATTTGCAGCCATCAAGGATATGGCACGAGGAGAAGCGCGAGGAGCCAGCACCATCACCCAGCAATTGGTGAAGAACATGTTTAAAGTCCGCTCCCAATATTCCACCGGATTATTAGGATATATACCGGGACTAAAACTGCTCATTATGAAGTCAAAGGAGTGGATCACAGCCGTTAAGATCGAAATGTTCTATTCCAAACAAGAGATTCTCACTATGTATCTCAATACCGTAGATTTCGGAAGTAATGCATACGGCATAAAAACTGCGTGCAAGACTTATTTCCACACCACTCCTCAAAATATCACACACGAACAAGCGGCTACTCTTGTCGGACTGTTGAAAGCAACAACCACTTACAACCCCCGTCTGCATCCTGAAAACAGTTTGAAACGTCGCAACGTAGTATTGGAAAACCTCATGAAGCATCATGGAATAACCCGCGCCGAATGCGATTCGCTCAAGCAACTTCCTATCCATCTGAATTATAATATTGAAAGTAATTACAACGGAGAAGCCCTTTACTTCAGAGAAGCAGTAGCCGATTATCTGAAACCCTGGTGCGAAGAAAACGGCATTGACTTGTATGCCGACGGACTAAAGATCTACACTACCGTCGACAGCCGCATGCAGCAATATGCCGAAACTGCCGCCAACCGTCAGATGCGGGTCGTACAACGCAACTTCGACAATCATTGGGGCAACCAAGCACCTTGGCGTGACCGCAACCACCAAGAAATTCCTCATTTCATTGAAGATCTTGCCAAACGTACCACAGCTTACAAGATTCTAATTGAGAAATATCCCGAACAACCGGATTCTGTGGATTATTACCTTAACCTCCCCCACCGCCTGAAAGTCTTCGATTATGACCTTGGCACTCGTGATACTACTATCAGCACAATGGATTCTATCCGTTATATGGAGCGCTTCATGCATTGTAGCTTTGTAGCTATGGAACCTCAGACAGGACAAGTCAAAGCATGGATAGGTGATATCAATTTCGGTTCGTGGAAGTATGACAAAGTACTTTCCAAACGTCAGCCGGGTTCTACCTTCAAGCTCTTTGTCTATACCGCAGGAATGAATGAGGGAATGTCTCCGTGCGACTACCGCATAGACCAGCAACAAGCTTGGGATGTAGTGGAAGACGGCAAACCGGCCAAGTGGATTCCGCGCAATGCCAATGGCGAGTACACCGGCGATACCCTATCCCTGAAAGCTGCTTTTGCCCGTTCGGTCAATACGATTGCCGTACAAGTAGGTCAAGAAGTAGGAGCGCACAAAGTAGCCGAAACAGCACGTGTTATGGGAATAAAAACTCAGCTCGAAGAAACTCCTGCTTTAAGTTTGGGTGCCTCGGATGTATCTTTGCTGGAACTGGTAAATGCTTATAGTACCGTAATCAATGAAGGAAAGACTCACGATCCGGTATTGATTACCCGTATCGAAGATGCAAACGGGCATGTGATCTACGAAGATAAAACCACGCAGAAGCAGGTTCTTCCTTACGAAACAGCCTTCCTTATGACCGAAATGCTGAAAGCCGGACTAACCGAACCATTAGGAACCTCACAAGCCCTGTGGGGATATGATCTGTTCCGTTACAACACCGACTTCGGTGGAAAAACCGGAACATCTTCCAACCACTCGGACGCTTGGTTTGTAGGAGTCACTCCCAAACTGGTAGGCGGCGCATGGGTAGGTGGCGAACACCGCAGCATTCACTTCCGTACCGGAGAACTTGGACAAGGCAGTCGCACCGCCCTGCCGATATTTGCTTATTTCATGGAACAGGTACTTAAAGATAAAGACTTGAAACAGTATCAATCGCGGTTCCCGCAAGCTAAAGAGAAAATCAATAAAGAGTATGGCTGCCGCACCATTTATCATCCTCGTGATACCGATTCTATAGCCATAGATAGCCTGACTGTGGAAGAAGTGATAGAAGAAACTCTAGAAGAATAGGGAAAATCCTACGACTTAATAGGAGAAAAAATAGGAAAGAGGAAAAACTCTTTCCTATTTTTGTATCAGAATAACATTAAATCGCAATAGAAATGAAACGACTAATCACTTTATTCATTTTGGCAACACTTGTCGTTGCAACCGGGTTCGCCAAACCAAAACAAAAGGATTTAAGCGGCGTTATCGCTGTTAGAGGTGAGTTGAAGAAAGGATACCAAAATGTTCCGGCAGGTACCCCCATCATCATTCGACGAGTTGTGAAGATGCACAAGTCGGACAATTTCAACAGCAATATTTACTATGCTATTGAAATAGATGGCGTACAAAGAACCGTTAATTCAGAGGAAATGAATGTGATTACCCTTGTCAAGCCCGAAACAGATCAGGAGTTCTGGCAACAAGTGTATTTGAAAAGCCACCTTTACGAGCATTTCGATAACCGTGGTTATAAGCATAAACTACGTCAGGAAATTGACGAAGAGTGCCTGGATTACCTTGATAAACTTCAAGAAATAGCTTATCAGGACGACTATCTCAACTCCTATGTACAAGGTGTATTTGCCAAGCTGAATACTATAACCATTGACCCCAACCGTGATGAAAACCTGAATATCCGGCTCATCCAGTCTCCCGAACCGGATGCTTTTATGCTCCCCAACGGATCTATGATAATCAGTACCGGACTTCTTTGCACGCTTGACTCTGAAGATGAACTGGCAGCAATCATCGCCAATGAATTGTCTCACTTTGTGCTCGACCATCAAGTAGAGAATATCTATATAGCCGAACGTCGTGCCAAACGTGCTGCCTTTTGGGCCAATGTATTTACTGATATATCCAATGCCGCTCTTGACGTAGCCTATTGGGATGATAACGACAAAGCATACTCGGTCAGCTTAGTAGCCGATATCGGTTTAGTGGCTTCCCTCTTGAGCATACCTGCCACCGACCGCCTAGGCATGAAGTACAAAATAGGGCAAGAACAAATATCCGACCGTATAGCTAGCGATTTACTGGTTTTCAAAGGTTATAATCCCGACGGACTGGCATCTGCTCTCAACAAAATAACCGATTACTACAAGTTACAACTACGGAGCGATGATATCACCCGTTACAACAGTGTCAAAGACCTGCAAAAACGCATTGAGAAAATAGGTGAAGGCCAAAGCCTGCATAATCGTCCCTATCTGAAAACAACCTGTGATGCTGTCACTTTCAATGCCTCCATGAACTATGCCAATAAGCGCTATAAGGAAGCTATGCGTTTGATACGCAAAAATATGGACAACAATCTCGCCACAGATAATGATTATATCATTTATGTAAAATCGCAAATGGCACTATCCAATACGGAAGAAATCAATAACCAATGTATCGCTCTGCTCGACAAGGCACAAGAATTGGCAGGAGAAAGTCACAATTTGGATATCTATAAACAACGCATCTTACTCCTGATGCGCATGAACAAACAAGCCAAAGCCGCCAATGTATTGAAAGAATACCTCTCTTTGCTAACCCGCTATCAGGAAGAAAGTACAGAAGATGAGGAAAAAGGATGGACTAAAAAAGAAATAGGTTGGGCAAACCAAATGCTGAATAGAGTAAGCAGAATTTGATTAAATGAAGAACTAAAAATGAAGAATGAAGAATTTGCCATGCGGTTATAGTGCGCAGCTAAATTCTTCATTTTTAGTTCTTCATTTATTTTTCTATTTCCTGAATGGTGGTTTCACTATCACTGCTTTTAGTTTACGGCCACGCATGTCGATGTTTATTTCAGTACCGACTTTGCTGAATTCAGGTTTTACATATCCCATACCTATACCGATCTTACGGGTGGGAGACATTGTTCCCGAAGTTACCACACCGATGGCAGTGCCGTCTGTATTGAATAGCTCGTAACCATGGCGGGGAATACCGCGATCTATCATTTCAAAACCAACTAATTTACGGGTAGTACCTTCTGCTTTTTGTTTTTCCAACATCGCACGGTTAGTGAAGTTCTTACCTTCCGTAAACTTGGTGATCCATCCTAAACCGGCTTCAATAGGCGATGTAGTATCATCCAAATCATTACCATAGAGGCAGAAGCCCATTTCCAGACGAAGGGTATCGCGAGCCCCCAAACCAATCGGCTTAATACCAAACTCAGCACCTGCCTCGAACACTGCATCCCAAATCTTCATGGCAACCTCGGGATAGAAGTAAAGTTCAAAACCTCCTGCACCCGTATAACCGGTGTTGGAGATAATCACATCTTTCTCTCCGGCAAACTCACCATGAGTAAAGGTATAATAAGGAAGGTCGGATAAGTTGATAGAAGTCAGCTTTTGTAAAGCGAGAATAGCTTTCGGCCCTTGTACGGCAAGTTGTGCCATGTGGTCGGAAGCGTTTTCCAGTTCGGCTCCTTCGGTATTATGAGAGACACACCAGTTCCAGTCTTTCTCAATATTGGAAGCATTCACCACCAAAAGATATTTCTCCGGCTCGTAATGATAAACCAGAAGATCGTCTACAATACCACCGTCTTCATTAGGGAAACAAGTATATTGTACCTTACCCGGCGTAAGAGCGGCCACATTATTGGAAGTTACTTTCTGTAAGAAGTCCAATGCATGAGGACCTTTCACCCAGAACTCTCCCATGTGGGAAACATCGAAAACACCTACACCTTGACATACGGCGAGGTGTTCGTCAATGATACCGGAGTATTCAATAGGCATATTATATCCCGCAAATTCGTGCATCTTGGCACCCAGTGAGATATGCTTTTCAGTAAACGGAGTTAATTTCATAAAAATCAGGTATTAAATATTAGGTATTAAGTATTATTTCGCAGCTACCAGTTCGGCTATCTTTACGATGACGTTCATTGCTTTTTCCATGCTTTGGATAGGCACAAACTCGTAACGACCGTGGAAGTTCAAACCGCCGGCAAAGATATTAGGACACGGCAGACCTTTGAAGGAGAGTTGCGCACCATCCGTACCCCCACGGATTGCCTTTACATGAGGTTCTACGCCAACAGCCTGCATAGCGGCAAAAGCGGTATCAATGATATGCATTACCGGTTCAATCTGCTCGCGCATGTTGTAGTATTGGTCGTGAAGTTCGAGGGTAGCAGTTCCTTCACCATACGCTTCATTGATTTTGCTTACGAGATGCTCTATCTCTTGCTTACGATTCTCAAAACGGTCACGATCATGGTCACGGATGATATAAGATACGGTAGTTTGTTCTACAGTGCCGTTGACACCGATCAAGTGATAGAAACCTTCGTAACCTTCGGTATGTTCGGGTGCCTCCTGACCGGGAACCATAGCCATGAAGTAATTGGCTACACGAATGGAATTAATCATCTTATTCTTGGCATATCCCGGATGCACATTACGACCTTTGAAGGTAATCTTGGCAGAAGCCGCATTGAAGTTTTCAAACTCCAGCTCGCCCACTTCTCCACCATCCATGGTGTAAGCCCATTCACAGCCGAATTGCTCTACATTGAATTTATGCGCACCCAAGCCTATTTCTTCATCAGGGTTGAAACCGATACGGATTTTACCGTGTTTGATTTCAGGATGTTCTTTCAGATACACAATGGCTGATACGATTTCGGCAATACCGGCTTTATCATCAGCTCCAAGCAAGGTCTTGCCATCGGTTACAATCAAGTCTTCGCCTTTATGAGCAAGCAGTTCGGGGAACTGTGCAGGAGAAAGAACAATCTTCTCTTCGGCACAAAGTACAATATCTTTGCCGTCATAGTTCTTCACGATGCGGGGAGACACATTCGCACCACTCATATCAGGACTTGTGTCCATGTGGGCGATGAAACCTATTGTGGGCAACGGTTTGTCAATATTTGCCGAAAGTGTGGCAAACAAATACCCGTTTTCATCCAACGTAATTTCTTCCAAACCCAAAGATGCTAATTCACCTTTCAAATAGTTGGCAAATACCATTTGCCCCGGAGTACTCGGAGTAACACCTGTTTCCTCATTCGATTGAGTATCGAAACTCACGTACTTTAAAAAACGTTCTACTAAGGTCATTCTATTAAACAAATTACAGCCTCACCCCCGACCCCTCTCCAAAAGAGAGGGGAGATGGGGGCGCGGGGTTATTATCGGACTGAATAAGCAGGAAAATTCACGATGATCCCGAGCAGATACAGTCACAAATTATATTATCTATTCTCAAAATACGGTTTTTGCATTCCTTTACCCCACCTCCTTCTCCCCTCTCTATTGGAGAGGGGCCGGGGGTGAGGCTGTAAAGATAAAAAAAGAGGCGTGAACTGCCAAGCAATTCACGCCCCTTTTTTATTCATTAACGACAAATTGTCAATCAGAAATGACTACTACCATCAAAACAATGCGTGCATATCTTACACTTGGGTAATCCAATAGCTTCTACCAAGGTTTCCAACGTATTGAACTTCAAAGAAGAAAGTTCAAAACGCTCTCTGATTACGTCTACCAGTTTCTCATATTCGGGAGAACCGGTAGTAGCATATTTCTCCAGATTCTTATTTTCATCTCCTTCCAATTCTTTGATGATGCGGCGGGTAATGAGTTCCAAATCACTTTTTGAAGCCGTAAAGCCAACGAACGGACAGCTATATATCAACGGAGGACAAGCAATACGGATATGTACTTCTTTGGCACCATATTCATACAGTACCTTCACATTATCACGCAGCTGAGTACCACGAACGATAGAGTCGTCGCAAAGCAACAGACGTTTGCCTTCGAGCATAGCCCGATTAGGAATCAGTTTCATCTTAGCAACCAAAGAACGCATCTCTTGCCTGCTGGGAGTAAAGCTGCGCGGCCAAGTGGGAGTATATTTAGAGATGGCACGATGATAGGGCACTTGCTTTCCTTCGGCATAGCCCAATGCCATACCCACACCTGAATCAGGTATGCCACAAGCACAATCAACCACCGAATCATCCTTTTGTCCCATCTTAAAGCCGGATGTAAAACGTACATCTTCTACATTTTTGCCTTCATAACAGGAGGTGGGAAAACCGTAATAGACCCACAGGAAAGAACAAATCTGCATTTCTTCATTCGGCTTGCGCAGTTGCTTCACGCCATCGGCACTTATATGGACTATTTCTCCCGGTCCGAGGTAGCGTTCTATCTCATAATCCAGGTTAGGGAAACTGCTTGATTCACTGGTGGCGGCATAAGCCCCGTCTTTCTTGCCGATAACCACCGGAGTACGTCCCCATCGGTCACGAGCGGCAATAATCCCATCTTCAGTGAGCAGCAACAAAGAACATGAACCCTTGATGTGCTTAAACATATTCTCGATACCTTCTTCAAATGTCTTACCTTGTATGATAAGAAGGGCAATAAGTTCCGTTTGATTGGTTTTGCCTGAACTCAGTTCGCCGAAATGCATATTTTGTGTGAGCAATTCAGTTTCAAGTTCCTGCATGTTTACGATTTTAGCTACTGTAACGATGGCGAAGCGGCCGAGGTGGGAGTTTAAGATAAGAGGTTGGGGGTCTGTGTCGCTGATGATTCCTATTCCGGAATTTCCTTTAAACTTATCCAGTTCATCTTCAAACTTGGTGCGAAAATAGGTACTTTCTAAGTTATGGATAGAGCGAGTAAATAGTGTTGTGTCTGCATCATACGTTGCTAATCCTCCACGTTTTGTCCCTAGATGCGAATTATAATCTGTACCGTAAAACAAGTCTGTCACACAACCTGCTTTAGCGACCGTTCCGAAAAAACCTCCCATATATTCTTTTTTATTATTAGTTACTTAAATTAAGGACTGCAAAGTTACAAAGAAGTTTCTTTGTTCACGTCATAATCTACTGATTCAAATTCTAAAAAAACTTATTTTCGCAAATTGGTCTGAGCAATGAAAAGAACAAATTGTTATCTTTAAAGATTGTTTTTAAATAAAAAAACAGATTCAAGGTTTCGGAGTAGTGTATAAATCACTATAATCTTTAAGAAAAACGACATTATGGTTCAATATAAAAATATACAAGCCGGAAATGAAACTGACGGACTACCTCTACCCCGGCGGATATGGGCAATAGTAGCCATTGGTTTCGCACTCAGTATGTCGGTGCTCGACATTAATATAAGCAATGTGGTCTTGCCCACCCTAGCGCATGATTTTGACACCTCCCCTTCGGTCACTACATGGATTGTCAACGGCTATCAATTGGCTATCGTTGTATCGTTACTCTCTTTCTCGTCTTTGGGGGAGATATGGGGATATCGAAAGGTATTCATCTCAGGTGTAATCTTGTTTTGCATTACTTCGTTGATCTGTGCGCTATCCGATTCTTTTTGGACGTTGACTACCGCACGTGTCTTCCAGGGATTTAGCGCATCCGCCATCACCAGTGTCAATACAGCATTATTACGGCAAATCTATCCGAAAAGTCAAATAGGCAGAGGCATGGGAATCAATGCCATGATTATTGCTATATCGGCAGCAGCAGGTCCATCCGTAGCCAGCGGAATATTATCGATTGCATCGTGGCATTGGCTATTTGCCATTAATCTGCCTTTAGGACTTGTAGCCTTAACACTGGGAATCAAATTCTTACCCCGTCAGGAAGAGAACAGGCAACGTAAGTTCGATACAATCAGCGCAGTAGCCAATGCCATTACTTTCGGATTGCTGATCTATACACTGGATGGTTTTGCACACCACGAGCGTTACGATTATCTGATACTTCAACTGATAGTATTGCTGGTTGTGGGTACTTATTATGTAAGACGTCAGCTAGGGCAAGAAGCTCCTTTACTTCCGCTCGATTTACTGAAGATTCCTATATTCAGGCTTTCTATTCTTACTTCGGTCTGTTCGTTTACCGCACAAATGCTGGCTATGATCTCTTTGCCTTTCTTCTTGCAAAACACATTGGGACATAGCGAAGTGATGACCGGTTTGTTATTAACTCCCTGGCCGCTCGCCTCCCTGATTACGGCTCCTATCGCCGGATATCTGGTTGAGCGGATTCATCCGGGTATTTTGGGCAGTGTCGGTATGGTAATATTCGGTATCGGACTTTTCTCACTATCGAGCTTGGACGCCGAATCATCGGTGATAAGCATTGTTTGGAGACTGGCTCTCTGCGGGGCAGGGTTCGGCATCTTCCAAACTCCTAATAACAGTACTATTATATCTTCCGCCCCATCCCGGCGTTCAGGAGGAGCCAGTGGCATGTTGGGGATGGCACGACTTATGGGACAAACCTTAGGAACGACCTTCGTAGCACTCTTATTCAGTTGGATTGCAGGAGGCAAAAGTACGGAGGTTTGCCTGATAACAGGTAGCGTCTTTGCCTTGATAGCAGCAGTGGTGAGCAGTCTGCGGTTATCCGAAACATCCGCGCTTCAAAAGAAGAATTCATAAAAACGCCCCGCAGAAACCAACTTCTGCGGGGCGCCACTAACACCTAATTAAAAAACTCTTTTTACCCTGTTTATTTCCATTTCTTCACTGCCTTCTTATCAGCAGGAGTTGCTTCAATCAAACTCAATGCGAATCCACCGCTACGTGCTTCCTTTACTGACATCTTTGTTTTGGCAGTTACCATGCCTTTCTTTATCTGGTAGGAAGTAGGATTTCCCTGATAGTCGGCATCATTACCATCGGCGTAAAGAGTGGCTACGTATTGCTTACCCGGTTCAAGGAAGTCGAGTGTAAAGTTGGCAGTACGGGTATTCTCGTCTGTGATACCGCCTACAAACCAGTTGTTTGTACCTTTGGCTTTACGGGCTATCGTAACGTAATCACCCGGTTCGGCTTCAAGATATTTACTGTTGTCCCAATCTACGGCTACGTCTTTGATGAATTGGAAGGCATCCATGTGCTTCTCATAGTTATCAATTACGTCGGCAGCCATTTGCAAGGGGCTATAAAGGGTTACGAACAATGCCATTTGTTTGGCAAGTGTAGTCTGAACACGACCGTGAGGCAAGTCACCCATGAAATCGAGTTTGATATCGAAGATACCAGGCGTATAATCCATCGGGCCACCAATGAGACGATTGAAGGGAAGCAAGGTTGTATGGAACGGTTTGCTACCACCAAAGGCTTCGTATTCTGTTCCACGGGCTGATTCGTTGCCAATCAGATTGGGATAAGTACGGCATAACCCCGTAGGACGGGTAGCTTCGTGGGCATTGACGCAAATCTTATAATCAGCAGCTTTCTTCACCGCATAGAGGTAGTGGTTGTTCAACCATTGACCGTAATGGTGCTCGCCACGAGGTATCATATTGCCTACATATCCGCTCTTCACTGCGTTGTAACCGTTATCGACCATAAACTGATAGGCTTCGTCCATGTGGCGTTCATAGTTACGAACCGAACCTGAAGTTTCGTGGTGCATCATCA
Organism: Bacteroidota bacterium; assembly: GCA_023458215.1. The sequence goes on along the minus strand of JAEXAJ010000073.1, from coordinate 21,523 downwards.
GCTTCACGCCTTTGCTTTTGGCGTAAGCGTTGAGTATCTTCACGTCAAAATCGGGATAAGGAGTTACAAAGTCGAATACGTAATCTTTGGATTTACCGAACCAGTCTTCCCAGCCTTCATTCCAACCTTCTACCAGCACTTGGTCGAAGCCGTTATTGGCGGCAAAGTCGATGTAACGCTTTACGTTTTCATTGTTGGCGCCATGACGACCGTTTGCTTTGGTCTTTGAGTAGTCGGTTTCACCCAATTTAACGGAAGGCAGATCATCGGTATAAGCCCAAGTGCTCTTGCCCGCAATCATTTCCCACCATACACCTACATATTTCACAGGTTTAATCCAGGAAACATCTTTGTAAGCGCAAGGCTCGTTCAAGTTCAAAGTGATGCGTGACGCCAGAATATCGCGGGCATCATCGCTTACAATAACCGTACGCCAAGGCGACTGACAGGGAGCTTGCATATAGCCTTTGTCCCCCACGGCATCGGGCGTCAGCCAGGATTCAAAAATGAGGTTTTTATCATCCAGGTTCAGGTGCATGCAAGAGTAATCTACCAAAGCGGCTTCATGCAGGTTGATATACAAGCCATCGGCAGTTTTCATTTGCAGGGATGTCTGTACACCCGTTGGTGAGAACTGTGTCTGCGAAGAGTTCGGGGTAATGGCACCCGCCATCAAACCACGGATTTCAGAAAGTTTGGATTCGGTGTAGTCATATTCCTGCGTATCATAATCGCCCGGAATCCAAAAAGCTTTGTGGTCTCCCGCCATGGCAAACTGGGTATGTTCGTCTTTGATAACGAAGTAATTCAGATTTTTCTGCAAAGGAAACTCGTAACGGAAGCCTAAACCATCGTCAAAAAGACGGAAGCGGATGATGATGTCACGGTCTTGTTCTTTCTGATGCAGCGTGACTGCCATTTCATTGTAGTTGTTACGGATTTGCTTCTCTTCTCCCCAAACGGGTTCCCAGGTTTCATCAAAAGAAGAGGTATTGACATCGGACATTTCAAAACCATTCATCAAGCCCGGATCGTTTTTCAGTTCCAGTCCCAGTTTAGAGGGTTTGATAACCGGCTTACCTTTGTACGTAAGTTCGTAAAGCGGTTCACCTTTCAGGTTTACAGCGAAGTTCAGCTGCAATTGTCCATTGGGAGAGCCGATGTTCTCAGCCGTAGAGAGCTTGATCTCTTCCCCTTTTGTCACACCGCTCACTAATAGAACCAGCAAGAGGCAGGCAAGTTTCGTGCAGATACTTTTCATGTTTCTCATGTTATTGTTTATAAAAGAATTAACGTACTACAAATATAAGTAGTAAAGAGGAAATACAGGAAACTATCGAACGAAAAGATGAATGATTTGTCGGCAAACGTTTGCATAAGAGTTATTTAAGGAAATAAAAACGGGAATGAAGGGGTATTCCGTACCCTTCACTCCCGTTTCTATCAGCCTATATATTCGAAGTATACAAGCGGTTATCCTAAAGGATTATCGTTTTCATCACCCGGTTTGCCACCTGAAGGATTTGAATTACCACCACCGGTACTGCTTCCGTCGGTATAGTCGGTATCGGGAATTACCATTTTGGTTACACTCATACTTCCCAGCATCTGGCCGAAAGCTTTTCCCGGGAAAAAGAGAATACGCTTACGCACAATATTAGCTGCCGTAACACCTGCTTCCGTATCTGCACACTTCCCTACGAAAGAAGGGCGGAACAGCCCGAATTCTCCCAATCGAACAGTCTTTCCGTCATCAATCTCTTCCGACATGATGTCTACAAGACCGGCAGCCACCAAGTCCACCGTTTTTCGGTGAATACCAAGGATACGGCTTACTTTAGCACACAACTTGTCAAAACTCAATTCGCCACTTCCTACGGATTTGGCAACATACTTTTCGGCTTTTGTTTCATCAAAACCAAACACTCTCTTTGCTACTACATACTGAAGTCCCATAATTTTTCAATTTTTAAAGGGTTAATACTATAATAATAATGTAAAGGGTCGAAACCCTATCTCCTTTAAAAGACCGAAAGTTTGCCGCGAGGCCTCAACGGTATAGCATCCGTTTCTCTCAAAAGCGATGTTGCAAAGTTAGGGTGGGAAAGCAGGAAATGCAAGAAAATGGCATCTACAGCCAAATTGATTAAACTACTAGAAAACAACACATTAAAAATAGGCCATCTCTACAATGAAGAAAGAGGCAAAGAGTAGAGATAAAAACGAAATGAGGACAATCTCTACAGGGAAAGAATATAAATCGCTGATTATCAGTAAATGTTTTTTCAAGACATCTACAATAAGCTTTTTAATAGTTTTTTCCTACTATAGCCACTTTTATCACTCTATCCAATTTATTTTCAAAGATGCGATAAGCTTCTTCTATTTCATTCAATGGATATCGGTGGGTGATAAGCGGAGTAGTATCTATCTTGCCCTGTTCTATCAGACGAAGAATTTCGGCACAATCACAACCATCTACTCCTCCGGTCTTGAAAGTGAGGTTCTTGCCATACATATCGGGCAAAGGCAAAAGTTGCGGTTTTTCGTAAAGAGCTACTACGGTAACTATGGCATTGGGGCGGGCACACTCCCATGCCAAATGAAAAGAGTCATCACTTCCGGCTACTTCTAAAACGACATCAGCTCCGCCGTGGTCAGCATGCTGAAGCACGAAATCTTTGCATTTCTCAGGTTCTACTATATAGACATTAGGGTAGTGTTCGCTAACAAACCGGATGCGTTCGGGCGACTTTTCGCAAACAATGATTCTCTTCGGTTTCTTCAGCATCACACAAAGCAGGGTACAAATGCCGGTAGGACCTGCCCCTATTATCAGCACTGTATCATCTTCGGTAATCTCCGAAATGCGGGCAGCCCAAAATCCGGTGGCAAGCACGTCGCCTACTAATAGAGCCTGTTCGTCGCTCACTGTATCGGGAATACGGTTCAGACCGCTATCGGCATAGGGCACACGAACATATTCGGCTTGTCCGCCGTCAATGCGGCAACCCAAAGCCCAACCGCCATTGGGATCAGTGCAGTTGTTCACAAATCCCTTCCGGCAAAAGAAGCATTCGCCGCAAAAGGTTTCTACATTCACGGTCACTCTGTCGCCGGGCTTCACTGTAGTAACATTACAGCCTACTTCTTCTACTACGCCTACCATCTCATGACCAACGGTAATGCCCGGAATAGCACGAGGCACGCTACCATGCTTGATATGTAAATCGCTGCTACAAACACTTCCAAGTGTGACACGCACAAGGGCATCCCGCGAATCTAAGATTCGTGGCATTGGCTTCTCTTGAAGTTCGAACTTACCCTGTGCTATATAGGTATATGCTAACATTCTTTATCAGATTTAAAATCAAACGGTAAAATATCATCGCCATTAAAGCGATCAAAATCAGATTGAAACAGACGGTCTTGAATAACACGGTACTTTTCAAACCCAGACTCAGCATATTGTTTGGCATCCTGGGCAGTACTATTTCGTATTTCAAAGTTCTTCGTCATGAGTTTTCTTGTTATCTATGCAAAAATACTTATTTATAATGATTTTGCCATCATTTGATATCTCAATATATTTCTAAAGCAAACGCATTCATACAAAAAAACGAACAAATACATCATCAATTTCAAACACCCTTTTACCCGTTTACTAAAACCTCTCCAACGTTTTACTAAATCTCCGGCAACGATTTACTAAATCTTCACCCAAGATTTACTAAATCGTTTTTTACCTTATAGAACCTACTTGAAACAAGGATTAGCAGCCCCTCATAAAAAACATAGAATATTATTTACATCAACCATCATTGTACCCTTATTGCAAAGCGCCTGATAACTCAACTGCGATATCTGCAATTACATTGCCATTGACTTTGGGTGATTCTTTAGAATTTTTGTGCATGTTCCTTCGGATGTAAAACCCCTCCGCCCTACGGGCACCTCCCCTTTCAGGCGGAGGAGTTTAAGATACTCCATAAATTTCCATTTATGTAATAGTGAATTAATTGTGAACACTTACTTAATGTGTGCGAAGTTATACATAAAATTATTACCATACATAAATCAATCACTATCTTTTGAGAGAAATATGCAGTAAAAGGGAGAGTAATCAATCATTCTTCCTTATCTTTGCATTCTTCAAAATATTCCAAAGCATCACAGCAATGACCAAAGAATTGATATATATTTTTCTTGGTGGCGGCACAGGCAGCGTGCTACGCTATTGTGTGCAAGTGGCATTGCACGAACGCATCGTCCCCTACACTTTTCCATGGGCAACGTTCACCGTCAACATACTCGGCAGCTTCCTCATCGGACTATTCTATACCCTGTCCGCCCGTTTCAACCTATCCACCGAGATACGCATGCTGCTGACTACCGGATTATGCGGCGGCTTCACCACCTTCTCCACCTTCAGCAATGACGGACTGATAATGATAAAACAAGGATTCTACGGCATGTTTATCCTATATACCTTATTAAGTATAGTATTGGGAGTGATAGCCGCTTTTGCAGGCGGAGCTTTCGGACGTTATATATAAATATGTATGAGACCAAGCAAACCTTTCATTATGCCTCCCGTGCGAATTGTCCCTCCAACCCTTGAAGGACAAATCGAAAGCAGCAAGCCACTAAAAGAATGGCTCGAAACAGAAGAAACCGTTCGGGGAATTTGCTTTAGCAAACTGCGCGAGGAGCAAATGGACTACTCTTACAAAAGCATCACCAACTGCACATTCAGCCACGTACACTTTGATAACTGCAAACTGAAGTCGAGCCACTTCACCGATGTACGCTTTGAGAATTGCGATTTATCCAATATCTCATTCGCCGAAAGCGCACTGTTCAGGGTGGAATTCATTTCCTGCAAACTACTCGGAACCAATCTTGCGGAAGCAGTCCTGAATCATATATCCATGAAGGACTGTAACGCACGGTATCTCAATCTCTCTATGAGCAAAATCAATCAGGCACGTTTCTCCACCTGCGATTTGAGAAACAGCGATATCAACGATTGCAAACTAACGTCCATTGCCTTCGAGAACTGCGATTTAGTAGAAAGCGAATTCTCGCATACTCCCCTCAAAGGCATCGACCTCAGCGACTCCCGCATCGAAGGCATCCACGTCAACCTGCCCGACATACGCGGAGCTATTGTCAACACAGTACAAGCCATGGACCTGACTTCACTCCTGGGTATCATAATAAAAGATTGAGCGGCTAAACAATTCTCTATTTTCAGTTGTTATAAGTGTAGTTTAAACTAAAAATTCAAACAACATGAAAATAGAAAAGATTATCGGACGTGAAATCCTCGATTCAAGAGGAAACCCAACTGTAGAAGTAGATGTAATTCTGGAATCAGGCTTTATGGGTCGTGCTTCCGTCCCCTCGGGCGCATCTACAGGAGAACACGAAGCACTGGAACTGCGTGACGGCGACAAGAAACGTTACGGTGGCAAAGGTGTGTTGAAAGCCGTATATAATATCAATGATATCATCGCTCCTAAGCTGATAGGCATGTCAGCACTCGACCAAATGGCTATTGACCATACCATGTTAGCACTCGATGGAACCAAAACAAAGTCCAATCTAGGTGCTAATGCTATTTTAGGAGTATCACTTGCCGTAGCTAAAGCTGCTGCTGCTTTCCTCGACATTCCTCTTTATCGCTATATCGGCGGAACCAACACTTACGTGATGCCTGTACCGATGATGAACATCATCAATGGTGGTTCGCATAGCGACGCCCCCATTGCTTTTCAGGAATTTATGATTCGTCCCGTAGGTGCCAACTCCTTCCGCGAAGGCTTACGTATAGGTGCCGAAGTATTCCATGCCCTGAAGAAAGTATTGAAAGACCGTGGTCTGACTACCGCCGTAGGTGACGAAGGTGGTTTCGCTCCCGAACTGGAAGGTACGGAAGATGCCTTGAACTCCATTATTGCCGCCATTAAAGCTGCCGGCTACGAACCGGGCAAAGATGTAAAGATTGCCATGGACTGCGCCGCTTCCGAATTTTACAAAGACGGTATTTACGACTACACCAAGTTTGAAGGCGCCAAGGGTAAGAAACGTACGGCAGACGAACAGATAGACTATCTGGAAGAACTGATTAACAAATATCCTATCGACTCCATCGAAGATGGTATGAGCGAAAACGACTGGGAAGGTTGGAAGAAGCTGACCGACCGCATCGGTAACCGTTGCCAGCTGGTAGGTGATGACTTGTTTGTGACCAACGTAGATTTCCTTGCAATGGGTATCGAAAAAGGTTGCGCCAACTCCATCCTGATTAAAGTAAACCAAATCGGTTCGCTGACCGAAACGCTGAATGCTATCGAGATGGCACACCGCCACGGTTACACCACCGTGACTTCCCACCGCTCCGGCGAAACGGAAGATGCAACCATTGCCGATATTGCCGTAGCTACCAACAGCGGACAGATCAAAACAGGTTCATTGAGCCGTTCCGACCGTATGGCTAAATACAACCAGTTATTGCGCATTGAAGAAGAACTGGGTAGTAATGCCGTTTACGGATATAAGAAACTTAAATAGTCGCATTTTGAAGGTTAGTAGATAAACATGTGTTAGTAATGTTAAGAGGGGACAAGCCATCACTGGTTTGCCCCCTCTCTTTTTAACCTTAAAAATCAACTACTAATCTACTACCTTAAAGAAAACTTCTTCACCGGTTTGGCTATCCGGTCCTACCCAGAGTCCGAAGTCTCCCGGTTCTACCGTCTTCACCTTATCTATATTCCAAAAAGCAAGTTCACTTATCGGAAGTTCAAACGATACGCTTTTCTTTTCACCCGGTTTCAAAGTAACGCGCGCAAAACGCTTCAACTCCTTTACAGGACGGGTTACAGAAGCCACTTTATCTTGCACATAGAGCTGGGCCACTTCCGTACCCTCATATTTTCCGGTATTCTCCAAATCGAAAGTCACAGTCAATACATCACTCTTCTTCAAACTGGCAGAAGAAAGCTTCACATTGCTGAACTTGAAAGTGGTGTACGAAAGTCCATAACCAAAAGGAAACAACGGATCGAAACCGGCATCCATATAGAAAGAAGTACAGCCTAAGGAAGTTTGTCCGGCCTCCACCGGAATATCATTCAACAACGTTTCATTACGTGTAGCAGGACGGCCGGAGTTGTTATGCGAGTAATACACCGGAATCTGTCCTACCATCTTGGGGAAAGTGACCGGAGTTTTTCCGCTAGGCGCAACTATCCCCCAAAGCAGATCGGCAAGTGCCGGCCCCCCCATCGTTCCGGGATGGAAAGAATAGAGTACAGCCGACGACTGATCGACTTCACGACCTATCGTCAACGGCCTACCGGCCATTACTACCGTAACAAGTGGCTTGCCGGTTTTGCTCAAAGCGGCAATCAGTTCACTCTGCGCACCTTGCAGATTCAAGTCGGCCAAGCAATGAGCTTCTCCCGAAAGTATGGATTCTTCGCCCACAAAAGCAAGTATCACATCGGCACCGGCAGCAGCAGAAACAGCCTTAGCTATTCCACTTTGATTTGTGTCTCGGCTATATGCCAATCCGGGTTCATATACTATACGCACCTGGTTGCCCACCAATTCTTTGATGGCATGCAGAGGAGTGATGGTATGTGTCTTGTCGCCATCAAACACCCATGTACCCATTTGCTCGTAAGGAGCATCGGCCAAGGGGCCTACAATCGCCACTGTTTTTACCGAGGGATTGACAGGCAGAGTTCCGTTGCTATTCTTCAATAGGATAGCAGATTCCACAGCCGCTTGTTTGGCAGCTTCGAGGTGAGACGGAGCATACATAACATCCAGTTTTTCGTCTACATAAGGATTGTCAAACAAGCCCAAGCGAAATTTTATACGCAGAATATTACGCACTGCTTCATCAATAACGGCTTCTTTTACTTTTCCTTCTTTCACCAGTCCCGGCAATTCTTTTACAAATGCATAACTCACCATCTCCATATCCACTCCCGCATTAACCGCTTTCATTGCCGCCTCGGCAGGAGTTGCAGCAAAACCATGAGTAATCATTTCGGTGGCCGAAGCCCAGTCGGTAACCACAAAGCCGTCAAAACCCCACTCTTTACGAAGCACATCTTTCAATATAAAAGCGTTACCGGTAGACGGAACACCATCATTATCATTGAAAGAAGTCATGAAAGTGGCGGCTCCGGCTTTTACAGCAGCTTCAAACGGAGGCAAATAGACATTGCGCAAGTTACGTTCGGAGATGAAAGTAGAGTTATAATCGCGTCCGCCTTCTGCCGCTCCGTAGCCCACAAAGTGCTTGGGACAGGCAGCAATCGAGGTGGGGCTATTCAAAGAATCTCCTTGATAACCTTTCACCATGGCGGCTCCCATTACAGATGTCAGGTAAACATCTTCACCGCATCCTTCGGCAATACGTCCCCAACGAGGATCACGCGCAATATCAATCATCGGAGCAAATGTCCAGCGGATACCCACAGAAGAAGCCTCGATAGCGGCAATACGAGCACCGTCTTCAGCTACCTGAGGATTGAAAGAAGCAGCCTGCCCCAATGGAATGGGGAATATTGTCTTAAAACCGTGGATAACGTCACGCGCCATCAGCAAAGGAATGCCCAAACGAGACTCTTCCACAGCCACGCGTTGCAACGCATTGACACGCACCGGATCTACCTCATTCAAAATAGAACCGATTTCACCTTTCTTTATTAATCCGCTCATATCTTCGATGTTTCCGTATGAGGAGATCTGGTTCATCTGTCCGATCTTCTCCTCCAAAGTCATCTTAGACAACAGAGCTTCTATTTTCTGCTCGGTAGCCGCATCTCCTTTATACTGCGTACAAGAAGCAAATGGGAGCAGCAACAAGCAAGCTGAGAGAATTTTAATTGTTTTCATGCTAGTAGTCTTCAGATTATTACGAATGAGCCTTATAGCCCTTCGCTCATTTAAGTTTTATTGCATAATTGGTTATTTCACGATCTGAAAAGGAACATTTATTGTAGATACAAAGCCGGTATTATCTAAGACATAAACATACAAGCGGTATTCTCCGGGTTCGTTGACAGTACCTTCATATTCATTTGTATCTAAAGTTACCACTTCCCCTACTCTATCGGGACGAGGTTCGTAAGAACCGCCAAAGCCCAACACAGTAGCTTCTTTAAGTATTTCCCATACACAAGTCAGACGATCGTTCTCTTTATCGGTAACAAATACTTCTGCCTTAAACGGTGTGCCGGCTTTCACACGTATATTGTCAATGGCATGCTGGCCGTTGATGGTCATTCCTTCGATGACAGGTGCCGTTTCAGTCAGGGTATTACCCGTCCATACTCTTTGCATAGCCTCTACCATCGGAGTTTTCTCGCCACGCAACGGTAGTTGGTCTACGTTATCCTCTACAAACATACTAAACCAAGTCGGAGTGCGTTCTTCTTTCTGCCCCCATAAGAAGACGAAAGAGCCCAAGCAACGGGAATTGGATTGGATGTATTTTGTATAACGTTCTTCATATACGGCACGCTTCTCTTCGCTGGTCTGCTCGATGGGAGCTTTCCATTCGGTTTGAGCAGTTTCCCACCAACCGGTCGGTCCCCACTCCGTTATCATAAATGCGCCTTTGTAATCCGATTTGTCAACAGTATTCTTCACTTCTTGCATTGGGCCATAGACATTGATACCCACATAATCAAGAGAGGGCACGTATTTGGCAATGGAATCCAATGCTTTCGGATTGTATGAAATTACCGTAGAGACTAAGTGACGTTTGTCTATCGACTTAATCAACTGTGCCAGTTCTTCTACAAACTGCCACGCTACACCGATATTGGCGTTGCCTAATTCTATTTCATTGCCGATACCCCAAGCCAATAAGTTGGTATCATTCTTAAATGTTTCCGCCAATGTCCGGACTTCTTCACGCATTTTATTCTTGTATGCCTCATCGTAGTATTTAAGGGAATCTTTTGTCAGACCAATTCCCTGCATTACATACATTTTATTCTCGGCAGCCTGAGCCAGGGCTTTCTTAACAGCCTCAACATCACCTCCCCATGTTCTGAAAGCATTGGCGCCGTTCTGACTGGCAACATCCAATCGGTACGTTCCGCCAACACCTTTTATATAAGTCTCTTTTCCGTCGATATAGAGTTTATATCCATCGCCGGCTTTCTCTATTTCAATTCCGTTTTTAGTCGGAGATGAACAAGCGGAAAGCAGGCCATAAAGAAAAAGACAAGCAAAAGATAAAAAATTCTTCATATTAAACTTCTTTTAAAAGAGTAAGGCAGTAAATTATAAGTATTATCTCCCTTCCTCTAATTAGTTATTTCTTCTGATACACACGGACATAATCAATTTCATAAGTTGCCGGAAGTGCAGATTCATCGACGCCTTGAGCTCCTCCCCAGTCACCACCCCATGCAAGATTTAATTTCAGATAGAATGGAGCATTGAAAGGCCAAGTATTTTTATTGCCAGTTTTATCATTATTGAATGTGAAATGGCATTTTCCGTCTACAAAGCCCTTTATATAGTCTTCTGTCCATTCCAATGCATAAATATGAAAATCAGATTCTGCAGTCGGAACTAATTGCTCACCCGTTTTTTGAGTTCCAATAGAGTGATAATAAGCTTTACAATGAATAGATGAACTTACATAATTGGGGCGATATCCCACCTCTTCCATAATATCTATTTCCCCATCATCCGGCCATGCAGTATAGTTTTTAGGCATCATCCAGAATGCAGGCCATGTACCTTTTCCTTTTGGCAACTTCATGCGAGCTTCAAAATATCCATAAGTCCAACTCTTGTTTGTATTTATACGCGCTGAAAGAACTTCATTCCCTTTTTTCTTCGCAATGATTTTTAAAGTGCCATCAGTAATCATAGAGCAAGTATCCGTCCCTAAAAATCCATCAGCAATGTAACGTTGTAATTCATTATTTACCCATCCAGGTTCTGCAACCTCATACCACCATTCGGTTTTATTTGGTAACGCCGGTTTACCATCTTTCAGCCGTGATTCTTCAAAGTCATCTTTCCAAACAAGCGAATATCCCTCAGGGACATAATTCTCAACTTTGCCTTTGTCTTGTTTAAACCAATACTCCTTTTTTAAATTTGCTCCCGAAGTAAAAGATAAAACAGCCGAACGTTCTTTATCTATACTATTTTTAAGAGCAACTATCTTCAACGCAGTTTCACCTGTAAATCCCGATTTTGCAGACAGTGAATACCAAGCTTGTCCATCAGTGCTTAATGACCAAGTTGCATTCGATTTTACAATGATGGTCTTCTCTCCGCCAGTAGCATCAAATTGTAAATTATCCGGAGTAACTTCTATCACATTTATAGAAGGAGTATCGGGTTGATTATTATTATCTCCACATCCCATCAGCAACATCAATGGAATTGCCAAAATACCAATCATAATTCTCATAGTATTAATAAATGAAGAGGCGGTTGCCCGAAGGTAGCCGCCTCCATTATTATTCAGTTACCTCTCTATTACTCATCAAAAGAGAAATCATCGAAGAAGAAGATACCCGGAGCAGCATGTCCTTCAGCGCCAAACTGTATCACGATTTTATCAAAATCTTGACGAGTTTTTGCACTACTGAAATCAAATTCCAATTCTACCCATTTATCCGTAAGTATATCTTTCTTAACGACTTCAACCTGAGTTTCCCAAGCACTACCGCCAGTTTCGCTATTTTGCAGTTTTACAGCAATTTGCTTCTGAAGCTTATTAACTGTAATCCAGTCACCAGCTACATTTGCAACTGTAGTATAATCATTATAGGAAGGTATGTAAACTTTCATACGAACCTTATTCACTTTCGTCAGATCAAATTTGTAATCAGCAGCTGTGAAAGATATGTTGGAATAGAAACCCGTACTCTTTTCATACAAGTAAACTCGTTTGGAAGTATTTACCGGAACAGGCGCGGGATTAGCATAAATAGAATCCAACTTACCCATTTCTTCACGAGCAAAATCAATTGTGAGTTTTGTATTCTCAAAATCTTCCTTCAGTTTAACGGCTTTCACTGGCACAACAGGTTTCACATTCTTTTCTTTCGGAACGAAGCGATACCACCATCCATTGTCTTTTTCAACTGTACTTACAACTTCTAAATAAAGTTCATCTTCAGTCAATTTCCTTATTATATAAGTAGAGGTTCCTGTATAATGACCAAAGAATCCACCGTCACTCAAAGTCAAAGTCTTATTAGCTTCATCTAATGTATATGTATAACTTTCTTTAGGAGTATATTCTACATCAAAATCACCAGCACCAGGAACAGTAGAAGGTTTACCCAAAGCATCTTTACCGGCTCCATTTGTATAAATCTTACCATTATTTTTCCATATCATTTTTACACCGACCTGTATAAATGTAAATTCCTGAGTATAAAGACTACATTCCAGTTTGCCGTTGGCAGGACAAGACCACCACTTAGGAGTACCATCATATTCAGGATGACCTATGCCAGGACCTACACCAAAATGTCCTGCATGATATTGGTCAAAAACCCATGTTTTTCCAGCCAAGTTTGCAGCGCCACCAGTTAGTGCATTATACATCGGTGTATCCAATAATGACATATCATCATTAGCAATAGAAACAACTTTTGTTATTGTTGTAGCTCCTCCTGTGGTGTACAAGGTCATTGCTATAGTATAGTCTCCCTTAAAAGGATATTCAGCTTTCACGGTTTCACCTTTTGCAGTACCACCATTACCAAAGTCCCAAGTTACCACACCTTTTACAGAAGACTCATTTTTCAGTTCTATCACATTTGCCTTATCAGAAGTAGGTGTTGCTGCAAACGCCATTTGGCTTTCCAACGGTTTTGCACCCAACGAATGGTCATCATTCTCTTGCGGATCACAGGATGACATAGCAATAGAAGTCATCAGTGCAATCAGACCTAACTTAAATATATTTTTCATAATTGTTTCTTTTAAGAGTATTACACTTGATTAATAATCATTCTGTTTTAGTTCAAACTCAGTTCCTTTTGTCTTTTCCATTTCAGCCAGCGGAATAGGTATTAACTTCTTATTATCGGTATAAGTACGAACTGAATTATTATTAGTATCGTTTTCTGTCAATACTGTTGCAGCATCGCCCCAACGAACCAAGTCATAGAAACGCATACCTTCACCCAAAAATTCTTTGCGACGCTCTGCCTTAATATTGGCAGCAGTAGCTTCAAGAGGTTTATCCATACCAAATGCGCGCTTACGAATCATATTAAAACAGTCCTGTGCACTCACACCTTGTTGTTCGGCTACTCCGTTCATTTTTACGAGTTCAACATAATTCAACAAAGTCTCTGCATAGCGGAAGATACGTAAATTATTACAGTAATTCAAGTCTGTATCTCCGGGAGGAGGATTATAACCTTCACGAGCAGCATATTTACGTTGGAACAAGCCTGTATCTTGGAAACGATGTCCGTAGCTTGCTTCTCTCCAGTCGTTGATAGAAGCATCACGACGCAAATCACCTTCTTCGTACATATCATAAGCCGATTTACGTACCGGACCAAATCCCCAACCTCCTTTGAACACTCCATTCGGATCTTTCAACTCATTTGGAGAAATGAATGCAGGGAGGTTTGTACCATATCCACCCCATCCGCTAGCCCAAGTTTTACCTTCGGGCATTTGATTGCTCTCAAAAATAGACTCTTTACAGAACTCATTTTCATCCAACCATATTGCATCAAAGTTTGCAAGCAATTCAAACTTGCCACTCTTTATAATGGTAGCCATATCGTTTGCAACCTCAACATATTTGCTTTCATCTTTCTGATACATCACTACGCGTGCTTTCAACATCAAGGCAGCAGCACGACAGGCACGGCCCTGATCGGCTCCGGTGTTATTCACCATTTCCATTGCACCTTCTTCGCAAGCAATATTAATATCTGCCATAATCTTGACGTAAATCTCATCCGCTGTAAGCTGTTTTGCCATATAAGGAGCGTCGAGTGGTACTTCAAAATAAGGAATATTTCCGAAGAATTTCCACAAAAGATGCACATAATATGCACGTAGGAAGTGTGCTTCAGCTTTATATTGTTTTACTTTAGCATCGGAAACGCCAACGGCATTTTCACAAGCAATAATCGCATTGTTGCAACGGGCAAGTCCGGTAAAATAAATACTCCATAGTCCTCCCAAACTTTCAGCGGCACTCATTGAGAACTGCGACAAGGAATACAATGCCGCCTGGTCACCTGCATCACCACCACCTTTGTATAAATCATCTGAACGAAGGTCAGACATAAACAAGATGCCGTTATAGTTATTATTGGCATAACTATCAAACAAAAGTATCTGATAAGCCGAACCGAGGCTGGAAAGAATAGTACCTTCAGTTGCTGCCGCTCCTGCCATAGGCTTTTCAGTAGAGCTCGAAGTCAAAAAATCATCGCCGCAAGAGGTAGTCATCATGGCTGATGACAGTAGGGCTGCTATAGTTAATATTTTATACTTTTTCATATCGTATTAATTTTGAAAGTTAGAATGTAATATTTGCACCTACAGAAATAGTCCTGGATTGTGGATAAATTCCTTTATCAACACCCAAAGTAGTATAATTACCAGATGCCAGTTCCGGATCAAAGCCATCGTAACCGGTAAAGGTAAGCAAATTCTCAGCAGATACATATACTCTTAATCTCTGTACAGAAAATTTCTTAGTCAAGAGTACAGGTAAAGTATAGCCAATCTGTGCGGTTTTCAAACGCATGTACGAACCATCTTTTATATACAGGTCAGAAGAACGCCAGTTCTTGTTAGGATTGGCCGAAGTCATACGAGGAATGAAATTAGAAGAGCCTTCACCCATCCAGCGATCAAGAATCCAAGTCGGACGATTCATTGCAGGAATATCACCACGTTGTGAAAAGTCGAAGATATCATTGCCAATCGTACCTTGGAAGAAAAGGTTCAAATCAAAACCCTTCCATTCTGCGCCCAGTGTAAGACCAAAAGTCCAGTCGGGCATACCTTTACCTATTTTGGTTCTGTCGTCATCGTTTACTTTACCATCTTTATTGAAGTCAATGAATCTTACATCACCCGGTCTTGCATCAGGTTGCATTTTCTCGCCTTTATCATTCACATAAGCGTCAATTTCGGCTTGGTTTTGAAACAAACCATTTGTCTTCATACCATAGAAATAAGGCCAAACTTCACCATTCTTGGCATGTACATAGTCGCCTACACCCGAAGCACCTGCACCTTCATAGTTTGTTTCTCCCGAAGCATTGCCTAAATTAATCAGTTTATTTTTCAAGTAAGAAGCATTTGCAGAGATATGATAGCTGAAATCTTTTACAGTTTGTTTCCAACCGGCTTCCAACTCAATACCGGAATTTTCCATCTTACCTAAATTAGACATCGGAGCACTCTGACCTACATAACTTGGAATAGGTTGATCCATCAACATACCATTAGTTTTCTTTTTGAAATAATCAAAACCTAAGTTTAGCTTGGCATCAAAGAAACGGGCATCGAAACCTAAGTCAATTTGTTCTGACTCTTCCCACTTAATATTGGCATTGGCAAGTGCCGCAGGCGATGAGCCGTATTGCATCGATCCACCCTTGCTAGCATCTTTCACGCTATATCCACCACCAAAATAGTAGTTCTGACCACCATCCATCAATGCAGCATAGCGGAAGTTACCGATATTTTCATTACCATTCTTACCCCAGCTGAAACGTACTTTGAAAGAATCAAACCAATTCGGCTTCAAGTCTTCCAAATAAGGTTCATTCCAAACATTCCAACCTACTGACACAGCAGGGAAAGTAGCCCATTTATGGTTAGGTCCGAAACGAGAAGAACCGTCACGACGCATGGTCATTTGCAACATATAACGTTCAGCATAATTATAATCGATACGTCCGAAGTAAGAAGCCAGTGCCGTAAAGTTATAGCCATCCGTACCACCCCATACACGTTCATCATCACGATCGCCGATAGCAGAGTTTATATTAGCTTTTAGAGGGTCAGTTTCTAATAAATTATAATCAGAACCACCCAGTTTACGTACAGAATATTTTTGAGCGGATTGTCCCAATACAACTGTCAAGTTATGCTTTTCAGCGAAAGTCTTGTTATAAGTCAATACATTTTCAACCTGCCATTTATAACCGCGATTCATTTCGCTTTGCACCCAACTTTTTTCATTCTTCTTCATGGAACCCATGTAGTATTCAAATCCATAACCATCGGCACCCCAGAAGGCAAGGTCGGCACCGTAGCTACTCTTGAATTTCAATCCTGAAAGAATATCCAACTCGGCAAAGAATGAACCGACAAACTTATCTTCATTATTATTGGTTACAGAAGGAGAGTTCAACTGTGCAACCGGATTAGCCAACTCTTGGTAACCTGTGGGAGGCAAAGAGAATACATTACCATTCTTATCAGTAACAGCCGTAGGATATTGCTTTAAGATAGCTGCGCCATCTTCCTTGGATGCATAAACTGATACCAACGGAGAGAAAGCGATAGCACTACCTAAAATAGAACCATATTCAGAGTTAGTCTCAATACCTGTAGAGGTACCTCTTGAGTAACCAATATTCACTCCTACTTTCAACTTATTGAGGAATTTGCGTGAGGTATCTTCAAATACAGTATAAGTAGAGTTTGAACGTAAACTCCAACGTTCGTAATTGGACTTACCATAATTACCACCTACAATACCTTCTTGATTGAAATAACCTAATGAAAGGAAATATTGCATTTTATCACTACCACCACTAATACTAACTTGATGTTGTTGAATAGGTGCATCGTAATTAAAGGTTTCATCTTGCCAATCTGTTCCTTTTCCGGCAGAAGCAACTTGTTCCTGAGTATAACGAGGAGCATTACCATCATTTACATCCATTTCGTTCATGATAGTCATATACTCAGTAGCATTCAGTACAGATTTCTTTTTCCAAGGATTCTGCCATCCGTAGCTGAAATCATAATTAATAGTAGTCTTACCGCTTTTACCGCTCTTGGTTGTGACCAATACTACACCATTTGCAGCACGAGCACCATAAATAGCGGCAGAAGCAGCATCTTTCAAGATTTCAACAGACTCTATATCAACAGGGTTCAAATAGTTGATACCACCATCAACCGGCATACCATCAACTATATACAAGGGATCTGAGCTATTTACAGAACCGATGCCACGAATACGTACTTTAGAGTCCGAACCGGGTTGACCAGAACTTTGCGTAATTTGCACACCCGAAACTTTACCTTTCAAGGCATCTTCTACACGAGAAGGTTTGGCTGCATTCAAATCTTCGGCACTTACACGGCTAATTGCCGCAGTTACAACACTTTTCTTCTGAACGCCATAACCAATGACTACAACCTCATCCAGTGCTTCAGAGTCTTCCTGAAGTACAATCTTCAATACTTTTTGTCCTTTCACCGCAACATCCTGCGATTTAAAACCTATATAAGAAATAGAAAGCGTTGCATCGGCGGGAACCGACAAGGTAAATTCACCGTCCAAACCAGTGATTGTTCCAAGAGAGGTATTACCTTTCACTACCACGTTTACTCCGGGCAAAGGTTCGCTATCCGAACCGCTTACCACCGTACCTTTTACCTGTATAGTTTGCGAATATACAGAAGCCAAGGTAAAGCTTAATAAAAATAAAACTGATAATAACTTTTTCATAAGTTTTACTAAATTAAGATTAACATTCTCAAATTCGTTCATTGAAGAACACCGCAAACATAGAGTAAAATTAAATACAACAAATAGAAATATACTATTTTTTAATACGTCAAATAGAAAATATGAATACGTTATCAATACGTCAAAATAAAACATATCATTATAAATCAACAACATAACTATACTTTTACTCAATACGTCATGATATGTTATAAAACATAGAGGAGAAGAACTTAACATTCTTCTCCTCTATAAACACGCTCTATTTAAAGGAAGTTAATATGCGAAAGCTAGAGTTTATTGTTCAGATAATCCGTAAAACTGTCTTCTCTTTCCAAATTGAATTTCTTACGAAGCCGATAACGAATCGTTTCTACTCCACGGACTGAAATATTTAATAGTGGAGCTATTTCTTTGGTGGATAGATTCATTTTCAAATACGCACACATCATACGTTCGTTGTTAGAGAGATCGGGATGCTTGGCGTGAAGACGCTTCATGAAATTATTATGGATAAGGTCGAATTGATCTTCAATGCGCTTCAATACTTCATCGCTCTGTATATTAGCATCAATCTTGCTATTGATAAGTACAAGTTGCTGTTTTCCTTCACGAGCTCCCTCCCCCTTCAACATAGAAGACACTTTGAAGATTTCAGATTTAATTTCCGTCAGCATTTCATTCTTGCGCACAAAGTTTATCATCAGATTTGCCATTTCCTGGCTTTTGTGCTGCAAGTCATATTCCAGCTTTTCTTTTTCTAACTGCATAATTTGCTTCTCCTGACGAGTTTTCTCTTCTTCATACTCTTTCTCCATCTCGTGCAGTTCTTTATCCTTTTCGACCACAGCCTGCTGCTTTTTACGTTTCACACGTATGTCATCCCAACGATATACATACCACAGCGCAAGTAATGCCAATACAATATAACATACGTAAGATGGAACGCTACGATACCAAGGAGGAAGAATACGAAAAGTAATCTCATCCGAAGACGTTGTACCATCCGGGAAAACAGCTTTTACCTCAAAGGTATATTCGCCTTCGGACAAATTACTATACTCTTTGGTACGGACTGTTGTAAAGTCAGACCATCCGCCCTTATTCAAACGGTACTGAAAATGAATATCATCACTTATAGCAAACATCGAAAGCCCATAATCGAATCGAACGGAGTTCATGGAATATGAAATCAACGGAACAGGCTTCTGCCCCAAAAAATTGGCTGAGTATACCAAGGAGTCTTTAGGATAAGACAAATACATATTCCTTATATATAAGGAGTGGCTATGATCTTGCCGCTCGCGCACAGCAGGAATACTAAACAAAGCAAAACCTTCTTCATTGGGAACAATCATCAAGGAATCGGAAAGAGGGATAATAGACTCAAAATTAGGGACCAACTCCATCAAAGACTGCTGAATGGGGTTGATACTTGTATTTGAACCTCTTTTGTAGGTTCCGAGATTGGCAATACATATTTCATGGGGACTCAAACTGATGAGCCGGTCATTATATTCTAGCAATCGGGAATAGACTGATGTACCATTGAGTAGATTATTCATATCCATGCAAGGCTCCATAACGTCTTTATGAAGATTATATTTATAAATCCCACGAGGAGTAGCAAAATAAACCCGGCCTTCTACCTTTGCCACATACATATCGCGCCCTACCGGAAACCCGTCTTGAGCATAATATTCTCGTACTTTGAGGGCCTTGGTCAACTCACTATTCAATTCAATCCGAGTAACGTGGTCAGTGTTATACACCCAAATCACTTTTTCACTCTCCTGTTCGAAAAGCCGGCATGAATCTGTCATACCTTCAATTTTGCAAACCACCTGCCATTCTCCATTTTTCTTTTCCAACAGATAAATTCCATTATACACGCCTACATACATCAAATCGGGATGCCCTATTACCTGCTGACAACACCACGCACCGGTAATATCCGTAACACGCTTCACGGAAGTTCCTTTAATAAGAAAGATTCCACGGTCGTGCAAGCAAAACAACTCGTCGCCAATACGGCAGAGGTTCCAGACCTGCCCACTGGATTGTGGCATCGGATTGATTTCAGGCAAGTTTCCATTCAGTCGTACCGGATAGTGGGTGTAATACAGACCTCGATTCGTTCCCAAATAGAGACAATCTCCTTCGACTGCGGCTGTATATCCGGTACCGTATGAATAAGGATATGAGTATAGGTTGGTAAACGGTGAGCTGAGGCAAACATAATCAATACCGCTATCCAATCCTGCCCAAAGATTTCCTACGGCATCAAAAGATACCGAAAGCACGGTATTATTACGCAATCCGTTGTTTTCATTGAAATACTTTAGCTGCTTGGTACTGCAATCTATTAACAACAATCCCTTGTGGATGGTTCCCAAAACAATTTTATCATCTTTTGTCGCTACGCAGAACACTTCATTCTCACGCATGAAATCTTCGCCACCTGTTATAAAGGGTTCCATCGTTCGCCCGTCGCAATAAAACAAGCCATTATAAGCAGTCACTACCAACACTCCTTTTTTATAAGGCACTATGCCACGAATACGCATGGAAGTCAGCGCATCGGCTCCCTGCAAAGGGAAAAATGTATTGCCCACCAAAAGCCACACGCCCTTATCCGTACCTATATAAAGAATGCCATTCACCATATTAGAGCAATCTATCTTTGCATCCATTTCAATGGCGGTATATTTTCCATTCAAATACTTTATTACCCGGTTATCACCCTGCATATAAAGTATATTATCCACCTCATGAATGCCCCACACATTTCCAAGATAGCGAATCGAAGCATCCAGTGTATCAGACATGCAGTGATAAGTCAACGATCCTTCAGCATTCGGTTCGTAATAGCCGAATTCATTGATTCCTCCAATATATATACGTTTTTGTGTAGCAGAAGGCAACACAGATCGCACGTCCGAAGAATTCTTCAAAGGGAATACGCTCCAAATATCACCATCAAATTGTACCATGCCGTTTTTATTAGCAAAATACACCCACTTATCATCATAAGGAGCAATTTGCCATGTCTGCGCTCCTCTACCATAAACGCTTTTATCGAAATTGATGATAAAATTATTCCAACCGGCAATAGTTTCAACGAAAGGTAGAAGGAAAAAGAAAGTAAAAAGCCAATATAATGTGTGTTTTTTCATTTGTACCACTCATTTTGATTCGTCTTACAAAAATAATATTTATTTTCAATGCAGCATTCCAAAGTATGCCATAATTTTTATGTTCCCCGCTCATTGGCTGAATTAATCTGCTTCCGGCAGGTCTTGAACGAAAGTATATTAAACTTCTCCGTCTGAAAGGGGAGGTAGTGCAGTTTCAATAGCTTGAAACCGGGAGTTTCATACGTTGAAACCAGTAGTTTCATACGTTGGAACCAAGAGTTTAGACCGTTGAAACTGATGGTTTAGATCATTAAAACCGGAGCTATAGCTATTGATACTTAAGTGACGGCAATTAGTGTGATAGATAAAGTTTTGAAAAAGGTATCTATCACACGTATCTATCACGCTTTAAGTAATTGTTTATAAACATTATACGGCCAGTTGCGTGATAGCGTGACAGATAAAAACGAAAAACAAACTTTCTGTGGGAAGAGAGCATCCAAATCTTCAAACGGATCAACGTAAGAATCTGAGGGCTTTCGTTTTTATGCATATAATTTAGTCAATCTGTACAAGAAGAACGCTTTATCTCTTACTCCTCTAAACTGTGCCCTAAATGCTTTAATCTTCGCATTAAATG
>JAEXAJ010000072.1 GCA_023458215.1 Bacteroidota bacterium | reverse complement strand
GCTTTACCACTCTTATAGGCTTCATATTGTGCCGGATGCATGGCATATTCGAAGAGTTCTTCATCATCATC
This sequence comes from Bacteroidota bacterium, assembly GCA_023458215.1. The sequence continues at coordinate 30,053 of JAEXAJ010000072.1, read as the reverse complement.
ACCAAGTTCCCATTTATTCTCTTTCATCATCTTGCGATATTTGTCAAGAGCGTCAGGATAGTTATCTTGCGGATTACCGGTGAAGAACTTACGTCCTTCGCGTTCTGCCTTCTCTATAATTTCAGGAGCCAATTCACCCGGTAGCTTACCGGCTTTACCGAGCAACATATCCCAAATGTCGTCAGCAATCATACCCCAGCGTTCTTTGCCTTTTTCCATAGCGATAACGTTCATCATCGCCAAGTTCTTGACATACTGGCTGAACGGAGTTACCAATGGAGGATAACCTACACGTGGCCATACATAAGCCACTTCATTGAACAACTTGATAAGCAGTTGATCTTGTGTCATGAAGGGCAGATTATGTTTTGCCTTATATTTATTGATAGATTCAAGGTTTGATTCCAAATCAGCCATCAAGCTACCCATCATACCGCCGGGAAGTCCGGGGCCTATCAGCAGGGAATTCATCAAGCGGTTCTTCGGACTGATATAGAGACCGAGGAAGTCGTCCATAAACTCCTGAACGAGCGAACGCACCTTCATGTATGCCTCCATATTGATCTCAGGAACCTGGAAGCCTGCATCTTTCAGCATGGCTTGCACACTGAGCAAATCGGCATGTCCCGTACCCCAGGAAAGCGGTTCCATACCTACGTCGATGTAGTCGCAACCGGCCTCGCATACTTCAAGAATACTTGCCATGTTGAAGCCCGGACCGGCATGGCTATGATACTGAACAGGAATATCGGGATGAGCCGCCTTGATATTAGCTACAATCTTACCCAGCGATACGGGACGTCCGATACCTGCCATGTCCTTGATACATATTTCATCGGCGCCTGCCTTGATAAGCTTCAAGGCCATGTCAGTGTAGTACTCCACCGTATGAATGGGCGAGCAAGTAATACAGAGCGAGCACTGCGAAATCATTCCCGCCTCCTTGGCGTAGCCGATGGAAGGGATAATGTTACGTGTATCGTTCAGTCCGCAGAAAGTACGGGTGATGTCGGTACCTTGCGCTTTCTTTACTTTATAGAAGAGTTTGCGCACATCGGCAGGAACGGGGCTCATGCGAAGTCCATTCAATGCACGATCCAGCATGTGAGTTTGAATACCTGCTTCGTGGAACGGCTTCGTCCACTCACGCACGGCTTTATTCGGATTTTCCCCAAACAATAGATTAACTTGTTCAAAACCTCCGCCATTGGTTTCTACACGTGCAAAACAACCCATTTCAATAATGGCAGGAGCTACTTTTACCAGTTGGTCAACTCGGGGTACATATTTTCCGGCACTTTGCCACATATCCCTGAATACCAAGCTGAATTTGATTTCTTTTTTCATACTAAATAATTCGGTGTGTGTTTTATATAAGATTAATTACTTTAGATTTTTTCGACTTTCGACACTTTACCCTTACCTTGTGTCACCACTGTAACAGCAGCACTGATTGCGGCCAATATATTACCCGGGATGGGTGCCTGACCACTGGCACCGGCTTTAACCGGCGCTACCTCTTCGGGCGCATATTTATTCACAAGTGCGATAAGAGCTTTTCCTAAGTAAATCACAATCAGTAGGATAGCAAAAACAGTTGTCATACCTACCATCATCAGCAGAAGCGCTGTATTCAAGTTTTCCATATTATAAATTATTAGTTATTCAGTCGGTTTTATAAAAAATCGCTCGAAATTAGCGATAATCCGTTAAAGGTTAGCGGTCGTAAAGCCTAAAAAATTATAAATCAACATAAGAAGGGTATAAAAGGGCTTTTCATACAATCATTTATGCCATCTCTGTTACTACACTATTTATGAATTCTATTTCCTTATCGGTTAATCCATAAAAGAAATAGCCCCGTACTTCCCAAAGGAGGTTGCACGGAGCTATTTACTATAAGCGAAGCATCACTGAAGACGGAAGGCCGAGGGGATTATCCCAAAGGATTATCGTTCTCGTCACCTGCACCACCGGTATTTCCGCTCTCATTACCGGAGGTTTTGCCCCACTCTTCCCAACAAATCTTATTGTCCACCATGCTACGGGTAACGACCTTGTTATTAACATCGCGTTCAACCTCGGGAATAAAACGGACACGCACCCCCACTATCTGGGAAGCACTTACCTCTTTAGCTGTTTGTACTCCTTTCTTATTTGCAGCAGCCGTATAATAAAAGGTACCTACTCCATCTATTTTCACCGTACGCCCTTGTCCCATATAGAGAGAAAGTACATTTCCAAAATTCTTCATGATGGCATACGCATCACCACGGGTTACGGTAGAGACGAACGCCAATTGGTCCGCTACCTGATCGGTCGTAATGGCTTTGCCCCATGTAATAGATTGAGGATACCACAAGCCATTGATTTTCTGTTGAGTCTTCTTATAAAACATAATTAATAATGTATTAAGTAAATAGAATATAGTTGCAAGTGAGCCAGTCATCACTGCTTTGACCGGTCGGGTTAAGGGCTGACCGAAGCCCCATCTCCTTTAAGAGGTATAAAAAAGAATTTCACCGTGAGGCCTCAACGATTCAGTCTTTCGTTTCTCTCAGATTCGATGTTGCAAAGTTAGGGTGGGAAACAAAGAAAAGCAAGAAAACGGCCTCTACAGCTATTTCAACTAATCTTCTAATTATCAATAGTTTAACAAACACGCATCTCTACAAGGCAACAAAGACCGCAAAACGTGAAAAGTTATAGTCAGCATGACCATCTCTACAACCAAGAAGCATAACTCACTGATAATGAATGATAGCATTCTTCAGTATCTCTACAATCTTCAATATCTCTACAAATTAAGGAGCACTGACTATACATTACTCAAGAGTTTCCGAAGTTGGTTGAAAGACTTATATTTCAGTGCTCCTTTTTGGCTTTATCAGATATATGTTGTACATTTGCGATGCATTCTATTATAGCATACCGGCGGGGAAACCTGCCTTATTGACGCGGCAGGCATTTTTATGCCTGTTTGTGTTCATTCTATATGGCGGTTTCGCACCCCCATGTAGAGTGTTAATGCACCTACTGCCGGTATGCTGGTGGAATGCAATGGGACAGGCGAAACCGCTTCTTTTATTTCTATAAATCCACTCTTCCGTTCTTCCCATTAAACCTTATTTATTCACCTATTCAAAAATTTAATGCTTATGGAAGCTATTTTGGACAATGAGCAGGTTCGCCCCGGGGACGAAACTCAGTTTATGCACGCAATCTTCACTTCAGACGAAGAAATGATGACCTTCTATCTTACACTGAACCGCTTTGTTAATATGGGAACTTACTTTGTGCAGAGGCCGGATGTTGAACGGTTGGAGAATTTGCTCGTAGCACTTGGTAAGTTTCAATACTTTGTCGATCTTTTAGGTAGTTATCATACTTTAGGAGTGAGGCAACTGATTGAGGGATTCGGATTGTATATAGCACAGCCACATCTTTCAAGCAAAAGCCGCAGATGCACAGGCGAAAACATTGGCTATCAAGTAAAATTCTTATTGGATATAATGAAAGAAAGCGGCAATGCCAGATTACTGGCCAATATCTTTCGGACGCACATAGAGAACGTGAAGTATTTGTTGCAAGAAACAAAGGAGGAAGAATAACGGAGACAAGCCCTCCATGTAATTTTTTATCGCAAACGGGACAAGAGATGTCAAAAGAGATTTTCCTTCATATAAGTACAAAAATCCCCGTTCAGGAGTACTTCTGGACGGGGTAATCAAAGGTAACGACTGAGGTAGTCTAACATAACGACTGAGGCACCCTAACCTAACGACTGAGATAGCCTAACATAACGACTGAGACTGCCTCCATCGAGATAAGAGATTTCTCAAAAGCACTTTGTTGTGAAATTTCCTACAAATCTTTCAAGACCGGGATTAAAGTTTATGTTCGTTATGAATTCATAAACGTATTCTAAAATGTATCCTGTTGTTAGGAAAGAAGCAATTTATATATTATCTTTGTATCAAGTTCATACCCCATTAGGATTAAGGAAATCGAGAAACGGCCAAGAAACTCCCAAATAATAGATTAATCCGATAGAATAATCAAACAATATGAAAACATTTCACACTAAAGTTACGACACTTGTCCTGAACTTCTGCCTCGGTAGCCTCCTGTTCTCGGCATCGGCCTGTGCCCAAGAAGACTATACGCCGAAAAAGTACATGGGGCTGAAAGGCAAAGTAGCATGCATCCGGGACACCACCTACGATTACACGCTGACCGGCTTCAATGCAGGCTCCGGGAAGCTTATGGAAGTAAAGGCAATTGATTTTGATGCGGAAGGCAATGCTATAAAAATAATTAAACATAACGCAGACTCCAGTTACGTCGCCATTTATAGCTCTGTTTACAAAGACAACATCCTCTTCTCCGGCAAGGGGCAAACGCATATAGGAGAAGATGTTTTGTCATATAGCATGGAGCTGATCGGTACCGACAACGACACTCTTCTATATAAAGAGAGCAACGATTCCCGGCAAGAGGGGCTAAGGAAAATAAAAACCACCGGGAAATATCATCTGGAGTCCTCGACCAGCGAAACCGGAACTACAACGGATGAAACCTGGGCCGACGACCATCATAATATCATCCGAACAAGGTTTCTGGTGATAAGTAACGAAGTGGAATTTTCCAACGGTACCCATACTTTAGAACAAATAAATACCATGAAGTACGATAAAGACGGTAATATGATAGAAAACGTACATATCGAGGGAAATGATACAACGACAACCACCGTTTCGCACCACCTGTACGACAAACATGGCAACTGGACCGAGGAAAGGTCAGAGACAAACGGGTACTACAAACAACTGGTCAAACGGACAATAAAGTATGCGGAATAACTTCGGCTGAGAGTGTGTCAACAAAAATTCTGAAACACATGCCTACATTACGCAAATCTTTGAAAAGACATTGATGCTTTCAGCATAGCGCAATCACCGCATCCAGCGTCTCCCCTCCCCTAAACAAGGTCTCGTCGGCTTGCATCAACCGTTTCTTCAAACGGAACTTCTGCTGCGATACCGAGGCAGGAGACACGGCTATGAGCGTAGCAATCTGCGTATTGGTAAAATGCAGACGGATGAGCAGGCAGAGTTGTAAGTCGGCAGGAGTCAGCAGAGCGAAGCGCTCGGAAAGACGGGCAGTGAAGCCGCCATACACACGGTCGGCAAGTTGCTGCAAGTGCTCCCAGTCGGCATCTGCCAGGAACTTGGGTTGCCGGCGAAGATGCTCCATCACCTCATCACGCTCTATCAAAGCGGAAGAAAGCGTCTGCACTTGTTCACCCAAGGCATGAATGTGCTCGTCGCGTTTCTTCAAAAGTTCCAGTTCGCGGGGTACAGGACGCTTCTCATACTCCTTGAGGCGAAGGCGGAGGGAATCATTCTCACTACGCAGCAGATTATCATGCGCCATCAGGTTAGTCAACGACTGACGCACCTCTTCCCGTTCGTCATCCGCCAGCGACATTTCCGCCAGGCATTCCTCCAGTTCCGCCCGTTCGCACTCATTATTGCGCAAACGCTGTTCATTCTCGCTCAAATCTACCAGGTAACGGCGGTGCTTACGCTCGCTCGCAAACTTGATATCCTTGATGGAAAGCCATACGTTCAAACCTATCATCAGCCCCACAAACACCAACCAAAAGAAACGTTTCGTAGCGTCGGGAGGCATCAGGCGGAGAGCCTTCCCCTCGGAATGCTCTTTTACCTGAAGATATTCACGACGTAAATCCGTCAACAGACAGGCGGCACGGGCACTATCCACAGTACCGGATTGAGCCAATGAATCGGCCCGGCAGAGGGATTGTTCATAATGTAGTAAGTTCTTGTCGGCAGGGGCAGAGCAGGCTACCAGACCCAGCAGAAGGGTCAAAAGCAAATAAGTAGTTATTTTCATTTAATCTGATAAGCATTCAATGCTATTGTTTTCATCATCAAGACCCATCGGCCGTTATCAACACAAAGGTAGTATTTTCTATCTACATAATACCACAAAGAAGTGCAAAGTTTTTATTATTGCGTCGCCCTTTTATATCTCCCATTAAAGCTATCCACCATAACTCATTCTTGAAATTGTGAAAATTATTCGAAAACAGCATTTATTACTAAAAAAAGTGTAGATTTGCAGTAGTATTAAAACATGATGCAATATGAGACATATACTCACTACTATCTTCATATTCATTAGTACTGTTATGGTTGCCTCCAATACCACTCAGGCAACGGACAGCCTATTATCTTTACTGAATACATCTAATTCTCCCAAACAGAAAATCCAAGTATATAGAAACCTGGCAGATATTGCACTCGACAGATTTGAAATTAAAAACTACTTATGGAAGATGTATCAGGAAGCTTCGAAGGTCAAAGATCGCAAGAGTATGCTGAATGCCCTCAATGACATAATTATTGACGCAGCTAAAGCAAACGAAAAAGACTCCGTCGCTAAATATACTGAATATGTAAAACAAGTAGCTACTCCCGAAGAGCTGAAATCTTTATTGCCATTTTATCGCATGCGCCTTTTCGATTCTTTATGTTACACAGGCGACAGGGATGAAGCTATCAATAAAGAATTGAGTTTCTTGGATACCAATACGGATGAAGCCAACGATATTTACAAGAAAATTGCTTCATTATATATCATGGGAAACAGTTTTTATGCGAACGATCAATTCGAGAAGTCTATTCCCTATCTGGACGAAGCTATGAAGCTGACTGAAACACTGCCTAAAGAGCTTAAATTCATGTATCAAAAATTTATTCTCTGGCGACAGTTACTTGCTTATGCTCAAAGTCAAAGAAATAAGGAATCTATCACAATGATAAAAAATCTTATTGCGCTTCAAGAAGAAAAATATAAGACTGATTATCAGACACAACGTCCATTCTATCACATAGAATTGGACTTACTCCAATGCTATGCATTTATTTCAGCAAACATGCCTTTTCTGACATTGGAGGAGGAGACCTATTATTGGGGCAGAATCCAGGAAATAAGTAAAGCACTGACTGATGACGCTGATAAATATAGTTATTATCTGTGCGCCAATAATTATTATTCCAATAACCGTACCAAAACCGACTATCCCAAAGCTATAGCATCTAATGATTCTCTTATCAAAATAGCTCACAAGCTGGCTCCGCAAAATCTCCCCGGACTATATAATGTAAATTCCCAACTTTATGAGGCTTTACACGACTATCCTAAAGCTTTGGAGTACCTGAAATTTTCACATCAGATACAGGACTCTCTGAACACAGCAGCAGCCAATAAGCAACTTAATGAATTGCAGGTAAAATATGACCTCAATACACTCAACAATGAGAAAACCATGCTGGAGATAAAGAACAAACAAATCTTGCTGGTTTTCCTCACTATCCTACTGATTATCTTAGTCTCTATCAGCTCCTACTTCTACTTCTCCTGGAAAAAAGAAAAGAGGATGAAAACAGAGCTAAAAGTGTTGCACGGCAAAGCACAGGAAAGCGAGAAGATGAAACAAGAATTCATCAACTCCATTTGTCACGAGATACGCACCCCACTCAATGCGATCGTAGGCTTCTCGGATTTAATCATGAATGAAGATATCGATATTGAGATGCGCCGGGAGTTCCCCGGAGAAATACAAAAGAGCACAGCATTGTTGACAAACCTCGTCAATAGCATGCTGGAAGTAGCCAACCTGGACGTTTCCGAAGAAAAGCTACCTTGCCAATCCACTGATTTAAGAAGTATATGCGTCCAGCAAATGGAACAACTGCAAAGGAAAGCCGGAATAGAATATAGATTGGATATCACAGACGACAGCATGTTCATTATTACCAATGAACATTATCTGACACAGGTCATTGAACATTTGCTGAACAATGCCAATAAGTTTACGGAAAAAGGAGAAATCTCCTTAAGTTACCAAAAGGACGAAGTTCAGAAAAAGATCATAATCAGCGTCACAGATACCGGTTGCGGAATCCCGAAGGAGAGACAAGAGAATGTATTTGAGCGTTTCTACAAACTAAATACTTTTATTCCGGGCAACGGGTTAGGATTGTACCTCTGCCAGCTCATTGTAAAACGACTGGCCGGAGACATCAGAATAGATCCTGAATATACGGAAGGTACACGCATGATTGTGACGTTGCCTATCAACTAATCAATCTCCCCCTCCTCTTCCCGGCTATAACCCCAAAGGAAAGGGCTGTATCGAAATAGTTCCCACTATCATCGATACAGCCCTCTCTTTATTTTATAAGCTATCGCAACTTATCAGAACTCACTGGTGAAGTGGAACTTGATATGCTTGAAGTCCATCTGTGCCATCTGTAGTACATATCCGCTGTCGGCAAGGAATACATCCCTACCCTCACGGTCTTTTGCCATGTACTGGTATTTACGTTTTTTGAAAGCTTCCAACTCTTCGGCATCATCACTCTCTATCCAACAAGCTTTATAGAGGCTCAACGGTTCCCAACGGCACTTCGCACTGTATTCATTCTCCAAACGATACTGAATAACCTCGAACTGCAACTGACCTACCGTACCGATAATCTTACGTCCGTTAAACTGATTGATAAATAACTGTGCCACACCTTCGTCCATCAGCTGATCGACACCTTTGGCCAACTGTTTCTGTTTCATCGGGTCGGCATTCTCTATGTATTTGAACATTTCCGGCGAGAAGCTTGGCAAGCCACGGAAATGCAGCATTTCACCTTCCGTCAACGTATCACCAATCTTGAATGTACCGTTATCCGGCAGACCGATGATATCGCCCGCCCATGCTTCGTCGACCGTCGTCTTACGTTGCGCCATAAACTGGGTGGGTGAAGAAAAACGTACCGTCTTTCCATGACGAACATGGTAATAAGGAGCATTGCGCACAAACTTACCGGAACATATCTTGCAGAAAGCAATACAAGAACGGTGGTTCGGGTCGATATTGGCTGTAATCTTAAAGACAAAACCAGTGAATTTCGGTTCTTCCGGCTCTACTTCACGTTCTTCCGCCTTCACGGGGCGAGGACTGGGAGCTATCTCTACGAAGCAGTCCAGCAACTCCTGAACACCGAAGTTATTGAGCGCCGAACCAAAGAATACCGGAGCAAGTTCGCCTTTCAGATATTCTTCTACCTGAAATTCAGAATAAACGCCATCTATCAGCTCCAACTCTCCACGAAGTTTCTCTGCCAATGAAGCACCAATATGTTTATCCAATTCCTCCGTATTAACGTCCACCTCTACCTTCTCCGTAACCACCTGCTTGGAAGGTTGGAATAGGTTCAATTTCTGTTCATACAGATTATAAACTCCTTTGAAACGCACACCGCTCTCGATAGGCCACGTCAGCGGGCGGACATGGATGGAAAGTTCTTCTTCCAACTCGTCCAGCAAGTCGAAAGGATCTTTCGCTTCACGGTCCATCTTATTGACGAAAATAATCACAGGCGTATTACGCATGCGGCACACTTCCATCAGCTTACGGGTTTGTGTTTCCACACCTTTTGCACCATCCACTACAATGATAACACTATCTACAGCGGTCAGTGTGCGGTAGGTATCTTCAGCAAAGTCCTGGTGACCGGGAGTATCGAGGATATTGATCTTATAATCCTGATAATCAAATTCCATCACGGAGGTGGTAACAGAGATACCACGCTGTTTCTCGATATCCATCCAGTCGGATGTTGCCGTTTTCTTTATTTTGTTGCTCTTCACAGCACCAGCCACCTGTATCTGTCCACCGAAAAGCAGCAGCTTCTCAGTCAACGATGTCTTACCGGCATCCGGGTGTGCGATAATCGCAAACGTTCGTCTTCTTTCTATTTCATTAATCATATATCATCTTTTTTATCTTGCTTATTTTTCCTCTCATAATAGACTCCCAATGCGCAACCAATAGCTATACCAATGGCTAGTTTATGCATTATAAGACCAATAGCAACCCCTAATGCAAGGCAAGTTCCGAACGTTAAATAAGTTTTCTTCTTCTTTTCCACTATCTTAAAGCCTCTTTATACATGCCGCCAAACTCTCCTCCCAATGAGGGATTTCAATGCTAAATGTTTTCTTAATTTTGGTTTTATCTAAGACTGAATAATTGGGACGTGGCGCTTTAGCAGGGAATTCATCAGTATGCAAAGGCCTTACTTTGCAAGTCGTTATGTCCGCTATGCGATGTATGGCCAATGTAAAGTCATACCAAGAACAAACTCCTTCGTCGCTAAAATGATAAATACCCGGAACAATACCTTGATTAATAGCCGTAAAGATAGCACGTGCCAAATCATTGGCATAAGTCGGCGTACCTATTTGGTCGAATACAACACCCAAAGTATCACGTTCGCGTCCCAAGCGTATCATTGTCTTTACAAAGTTATTTCCATAAATAGAATACAACCACGCTGTACGGATAACCATGGCACGACTGCAATTCTTCATTACCGCCTGCTCACCTGCCAACTTGGTAGCACCATATACCGAATTAGGACAAGGCGTCACCTCCTCTGTATACGGGATATGTCCCGTCCCATCAAACACATAATCAGTAGAAACCTGTATCAATGCAGCGCCACAAGCCTCAGCAGCAGCAGCCAAATATCCGGGAGCCAAATGATTCAGCTTATCGCAAAGTTCCGCATTCTCTTCAGCTTTATCGACGGCTGTATATGCAGCGCAATTCACAATAACATCGACGTGATTATCAGCCACAAACGAGCGTACCGCCTGTTCGTCGCAAATATCCAGTTCCTGTACATCAGTGAAGAAATAAGCATGTTGAAGATTCTCCTGCGACAACACTCGCATCTCATTGCCAAGTTGACCGTTGGCACCGGTAACTAAAATATTCATTTAAAAAGTTATACTTAATATATTGATGTTACGATGAACAATTCTTTCTTAATCCAGTTCCAACTCACCTCGTTTCTCCTTGTCATAATAATTGGCAAGCAATGAAATGAAACTGCTGATAGCTTCTATCGCTTTAGTAGTCCCCTGACTGATTTCCTTCTTCTGCAAGCGTAGCAACAATACCCCATAAAGAGCCTCAAAACAAGTCTCTAACTCCGGTTCAGAGTCCTGCTTACCATTCTTCCGGCGCAACTCTACAATAAAAGGCAATGCTTTGAAATAAGCGGCATTATAAAACGGATATTTAGTAGAAGCTAATAAAGCCCCGTGCAAATCCATTAAATTCTGAATAACATTACGATCAATTTGCAGATGTCCTTTCTCCACAACCCCCTCGGTACGCATCATTTCAACCAGATTGCCATACCATTCCTCCAATGCCGGACGTTCTTCTGCGGGATAACGGGAAATAATATTGTGACGTATTTCATCGATATCGCATTTATTGGCACGAATCAAATCCTCAACCTGCCACATATATATAAGGTATTCGGCTATATTCTTCTCTTTCAGTTGTTGTGCAATCTTCATCTTTAACTATCGACTCTCAAATTTCAACTAATACAGTGACTCGCCCATCAATGTAAACACCAATCCGAGCACGGATACCACCATAACAATACCACCGATAATACGGTTCATTATCCAAATGCCACGCAAATTGAACTGTGTACGTACTTTATTAACAAAAAAAGTAATACCAAACCACCATGCTAAAGCACCCAACGCAATTGCCAAATATCCCGTTACGGCCTCAAACACCAATACGCCCTCCTTAACAAAAGCGAAACGGGCAAAAAGGCCAATAAACAAGAAGATGATAAGCGGATTGGAAAGAGTAACGGCAAATGCAGTTATGAAATTATGGAAGTATGATCCCTTATTGGTAGAAATAGGACGAATAGATTGTACGGGATTACTGCGGAAGGTATAAATACCAAATGCCAATAGCATAATACTGCCTAACAATTGCAGATAGAAGATATTCTTGTTAACGTAATCAAATACGAAACTCATTCCGTAACCTGTCAACAAGGCGTAAGCAATATCGCTCAACGAAGCACCTATTCCTGTTACGAAACCATACCATCGTCCTTTATTCAAAGTACGTTGGATGCACAATACACCTACAGGACCCAATGGCGCCGACACAATGACGCCGATAATGAACCCTTTCCACAATATGTCAAATATGGTCTCTATCTGAATCATGGCTGCAAATATCGTACTTTTTTATGAGACGAACGAATTGTGTTAACGTTTTTTCGGCGGAAAAGGATTTTAAAAAGTAAAGATTATCACTTTTACAGATTATTCTGTATATTTACCTCGAACATAATAACACTGCGAAATGAAATTATTGAAAAGCCCCCTAATCATTGTTTCTATGGCTGCGCTTTTACTGGCAGCCTGCGGAACGTCCAAAGAACTGAGCATGATTCCCTATCCACAGTTCGAGAAAACCACCTCAAAAACAGTAAATCTTCCCCCTATCGTTACATTCTCCGCCAATTTGCCACAAGCTGACATGGATGATCTGCTGGATTATTTGCCCGGCTACCCCATTCCGATGCAGCTTAGGGACACCTCGTCTAATGACAAGCCTTTCGTGACAATTGAGGTTTCTCCTATTAGCTCCATTTCCGAAGAAGGTTACAAGCTCGTGATAAACAAGAAAGGTGTAAACATTCAGGCTAAATCGGCTACCGGTGCTTTCTATGCCTTACAAACCCTGGCACAGCTTGCCAGAAACGGAAAAGATCTCCCTATTACCACCATTGAGGACGAACCCCGTTTCCCTTACCGTGGTCTTCATCTGGATGTATCGCGCCACTTCTTTAATACAGCACATATCAAGAAGCAACTCGACCTCATAGCCACCTATAAAATAAACCGCCTGCACTGGCATCTGACTGACGGGGCCGGTTGGCGACTGGAGATTCCCGGATATCCGCGCCTGACTGAGTTTGCTGCCTGGCGCAAAGCCGCCAATCTGCAAGATTGGGGCAAATACGACCACCACTTTTGCGAGAAAAACGAAGAAGGAGCATACGGAGGTTATTACACCGAAAAAGATGTGCGCGAAGTACTGGAATATGCCCGCCTGCGGCATATCACCGTCATCCCCGAAATAGAAATGCCGGGACATTCAAGCGAAGTGCTTGCCGCCTACCCCCAGCTGTCTTGTACAGGCAAACCCTATACTTCCGGTGAAGTCTGCATCGGTAATGAAGAAACTTTCAAATTCTTCGAAGACGTATTAGACGAAGTCATACGCCTCTTCCCCTCCCGCTTCATCCATATTGGCGGAGATGAAGCCAGCAGGCGACACTGGAAAGCTTGCCCGAAATGTCAGCAGCGCATGAAGGAAGAAGGACTCAAAAATGAAAGCGAACTGCAAAGCTACATGATCGCACGTATCGAAAAGTATATCAATTCCAAAGGACGTGAAATCATAGGTTGGGACGAAATACTGGATGGCGGACTTGCCCCCAACGCTACCGTCATGTCATGGCGGGGCACAGAAGGCGGTATTGCTGCCGCCCGCATGGGACATTACGCCATCATGACCCCGGAAAGCCACTGTTACCTCGATCATTATCAGGATGATCCCGAAACTCAGCCACTTGCTTTCGGCGCCTGTGTCTCCCTCGGGCAGACCTACTCTTATGATCCTGCACCCGATTCCTTAGGAACAGATATCAGCAAATACATTTTAGGCGTACAAGGCAATGTATGGGCAGAATACATACCGACCTCCGAACATGCTGAATATATGATCTATCCGCGTATTATTGCCCTGTCAGAAGTCGGTTGGACTCCATTGAAAAACAAGCATCCGGAAAGTTTCAAACGCCGTATCAACAATGAAATCCGCCACATCAAAGCCCAAGGATACAATCCGTTCACCTTATCGGAGCAGGTTCAAACCAGCCAAGAAGTGGATTATGCCAAAAGGAGAATCATCCTCTCTCTGACTTCCGAAAAGCATCCCATTGACATCCGCTATACCATGGATGGCTCTGAACCAACCTCATCGTCCCGCCTATACAAGAAGCCGTTTATCATAAAAGATTCCATCCTGCTGACCGCCCGTCTCTTTGACGGAACCACTCCGCTTGGAAAGAGCCTCCATTTACGCACCGACTACCACAAAGGCATAGGAAAGAAAATAACCTACGCCGAAAACGGAGGCTATTATCAACACAAGGAAGTCTACAAAGGAGGAGGCGATACCGGTCTGCTTGATGGACTTCGCGGAGGTAAAAGCTACATGGACGGACGGTGGCAAGGTTTCTGCCCCAACGACTTAGACGCTACCATCGACTTAGGCAAAATCACTTCCATCCATCGGGTAGTAGCTAATTTTATGCAGATCCGTACTCCCCAAGTATTCTTGCCCGCCAAAGTAGAGGTGTGGGTATCGACAGACGGTAAAGACTTCACTCTGCTGGGCAGTGATTTTTGCAGCGAAGAAGATACAAAAAAAGATGTCACATTTCGTGATTTCGGCTGGATAGGAACACCGGTTCAAGCACGCTATATACGGTTCCATGCGACACAAGGTAAAAAGCAATTTTTATTTACGGATGAAATTATTATACAGTGATTCATAGCCTAACCGATGAGTTAAAAACCCCAAAACATAATATTGATAATCTGACAATTAGAAGATCAACACATCTACAAATAGTTAATATTACCAATTACAAAAATAAAACAATCAACCTTCATCATATATATACAATATTTATATTAACTTTGCATAGAATTTAAGAGTCTGACAATTACACTCATTTTTCTTGCAAACAAGAGGACTACGGCTATCCGCAAACCTTCACTATTAATATATAAAAAACATAACATGATGAAAAAAGGAGTAATTGGTTTATTGCTAATGGCGTGTGTATTCGCTAGCTGCCGGAATGATGCTTATGACCCTAATTATAATCCTGAATTAGGTGCACGCGTTCCTGATAATTTTGATTGGTCCACTACAAAAGCATTAACTGTTAATGTGGATGTAAACGATGAGTACAATGGTAAATATTACTATGCAGTACGCGTCTATGACAAAGCCCCCGGAGAAGGTGTACTACCGGTTGCGGCTTCCGGTAAAGTAAACAAGGACTTGCCATTTTCTCAGAAAATTGTAGTCCCGGCTACCGTTACAAAATTATATATCGTTCAGGCATTCAAAAATGCCGATGCCAGTGAGGTAACCACTAAAAAAGAAGTTGCTATCGACGGAGAGAGCCTTACTTGCTCCTTCGGGCATAGCAGTACCATGCGAAGTGTGAGTACACGGGGAAATGAACAGAGCATAATAGTTGAAAACGGTAAAGTTATTGACATCACCTCAGTAAAAGAAAAATTCCAGCAGTACACTGTAAAAGAAGGAGGAACACTTAATTTCAAAGTGGGAGGAGAACTATTCCAATGGGAAATCACCATTGAAGATGGCGGAAAGATGACTGCTGCCAATGGCACAAAACTCGATATGAAAAACAGTGATTTAATCAATTATGGAGAAGTTCATATCTACGACATTGAATTTGATAACGGATCAATCTTCCAAAATGGGAATGCCATGACAGGAAAGAATGAAGGCGGCTGTTTCTATGCCCACAATCTTATTCTGAATAACGGCAACGGCAATGGTTCAGACAAAAGAGAATTGGGAGAAAGAAGTTATACATCCTGTGAGACGTTGACTCTAGTCAACAATAAACTGACATTAAAAACAAGCGCATGGCTCAAATGCGGTAAATTAATTGCTACTCAAGGTGGTGCTTGTACCCTACAGGGAGAAGGTGCAACCATAGGAGATACAGAATATACCGGTCTAGCTACAATTGAAAAAATAGTAATAGAAAGCAAGCTAACGGTAGGAAAAAACATACTTGTAGAATGTGATGAATCGGATTTAAAACAAGACAATATTGTTGAAGACGCTTCCGATATGATTACCATTATTGGAACTGCTTGCAACGACGGCGGTTTTGGAAATAACGAAGAGCATGAGTTAGGTACTTACACCTACATCATTGAGGACATGTACCCCACTCAAGGGGACTATGACATGAATGATATTGTAGTTTCTCTAACCGCTACCCAAAAAGAGGATGCGCTAACCATCAAAGGTCAGCTAAAAGCAGTAGGTGCTGCCTATAAAATCATTCCTTACATTGAAGTAGCCGGTCAAACCCAGCCTTTAATAAGTACCCCAACCGGCAACCCACTCGAAGCGCATTTTATTCTGACAAAGAATGAAACATCCGATATTCCTATCAACACCGTAATCGGTCAACCTTTCTATCCTGCACAATCTTTCGAATTAGAGTTTGACAATGTAAAAGAAGGATTGAACATAGATGACATTGACTTCTATATTACAGCCAACGACACCAAGATACATTGGAATATGTATAGCCAAGAGGAAAAAGCCACATGGGGAATGCGTATCCCTGGTTCTGACTTTAGATGGCCGCAAGAAAAAGTGAGTATCACTAAAGCATATCCCAGTTTCTCAAAATGGTTTGAGGACAAATCCTATCCTTGGTATAACGATCATAAAGATTTAAATTTGATTTACAACCAGCAATAGCCGAATTCTTAAATGCATAACATCAGGGTAACATTACCCTGAAGATTGTGAAGAATCTCTTCTTCCTTACTATACAGGGAAAAGAGATTCTTCCTTGTTTTTTATTTAGTCATTTTTTTCTCCTACCCGCCTATTTTGTATATCTTTGCACTCGAAAGAAGAAAAGCCCTGAAGAGACTGATGTTTAAGTCACTTCAGTCATAAATCATAAATCATAATTCATAAATATAAGCATGATTCTTTTTTTCAGAACCCCTTCCAAGAGCGTGATGGCCGTAGAATGCGACCACAAACTCACCCAAGCAGATAGCGACAAACTTTGCTGGCTTTTTGGAGAAGCCACCCCCGAAAGTGAAGACAACCTGAAAGGACATTTCGTTGGCCCGCGCCGCGAGATGATAACTCCTTGGAGTACTAACGCCGTGGAAATCACCCAAAACATGGGCCTGGACGGTATTCTTCGTATTGAAGAATATTTCCCTGTAAAAGATGAAAACGCTGATCGTGACCCAATGTTGCAACGTATGTACAAAGGTCTCGACCAGAATGTATTCACCACCAACCGTCAACCGGAACCAATCGTACACATCGAAGACCTCGAAGCCTACAATGAAAAAGAAGGTTTGGCACTATCTAAAGAAGAAATGGACTACCTCAAGAAGGTAGAGAACGATTTAGGTCGCCGTCTGACTGACTCAGAAGTGTTTGGCTTCGCCCAAATCAACTCCGAGCATTGCCGCCATAAAATCTTTGGCGGTACATTCGTTATTGACGGAGTAGAACAAGAATCGTCTCTCTTCCAGATGATAAAGAAGACTACTCAGGAAAACCCCAACAAGATTATTTCAGCCTATAAGGACAATGTAGCTTTTGCCGAAGGTCCGGTAGTGGAACAGTTTGCTCCGGCAGATCATGCCAAGCCCGATTTCTTCCAGGTGAAAGATATCAAGAGTGTTATCTCTCTGAAAGCTGAGACTCATAACTTCCCGACCACAGTTGAACCCTTCAACGGTGCATCTACCGGTACCGGTGGTGAAATACGCGACCGTATGGGTGGTGGTAAAGGCTCCATGCCGATTGCCGGAACTGCTGTATACATGACTTCTTATCCTCGCACGGATGAAGAACGTTCTTGGGAAGATATTCTTCCAGTACGTGAATGGTTATATCAGACTCCCGAACAGATTCTGATTAAAGCTTCCAACGGTGCAAGTGACTTCGGTAACAAGTTCGGCCAACCGCTGATTTGTGGTTCTGTACTTACTTTCGAACACAAAGAGAATGAGGAAGTTTATGGTTACGATAAAGTAATCATGCTGGCCGGTGGCGTAGGCTACGGCACTCAACGCGACTGCCTGAAAGGTACTCCCGAAGCAGGAAACAAAGTCGTTGTTATTGGTGGTGACAATTACCGTATCGGTCTGGGCGGCGGTTCTGTATCCTCAGTAGATACAGGACGTTATAGCAGCGGCATCGAACTGAACGCCGTGCAACGCGCCAACGCTGAAATGCAGAAACGCGCCTACAACGTAGTACGTGCCCTCTGTGAAGAAGAAAACAACCCGGTAGTTTCTATCCACGACCACGGTTCGGCAGGACACGTCAACTGTTTGTCGGAGTTGGTAGAAGAGTGTGGCGGTGTCATCCACATGGATAAATTGCCCATCGGCGACAAAACTTTGTCCGCCAAAGAAATCATCGCGAACGAAAGTCAGGAGCGTATGGGCTTGTTGATTCACGAAGAAGCCATCGAGCATGTACGCAAAGTAGCCGAGCGCGAACGTGCTCCGATGTACGTAGTGGGTGAAACCACCGGCGACCATCGCTTCGCTTTCCAGCAGGCTGATGGCGTCCGTCCGTTCGACCTGGCCGTAGAGCAGATGTTCGGTTCTTCGCCCAAGACTTACATGATAGACAAAACCGTGGAACGTCACTACGAAATGCCTGAATATGAACTTCCGAAGTTACACGAATACCTGACTAACGTACTTCAACTGGAGGCTGTTGCTTGTAAAGACTGGTTAACCAATAAGGTGGACCGTTCGGTAACCGGCAAGATCGCCCGCCAGCAATGCCAAGGCGAACTTCAGTTGCCGTTGAGCGACTGTGGCGTAGTAGCTTTGGATTATCGTGGCGAAAAGGGTATCGCTACCTCTTTGGGACATGCCCCCCAGGCTGCTCTTGCAGATCCTGCTGCCGGTTCTATCCTTTCAGTAAGCGAAGCATTGACCAATTTGGTTTGGGCACCGCTTGCCGAAGGTTTGGATAGCGTATCACTCTCTGCCAACTGGATGTGGCCCTGCCGTTCGCAAGAAGGTGAAGACGCACGCCTTTACACAGCTGTAAAAGCATTAAGCGACTTCTGCTGTGCACTGCAAATCAACGTGCCTACGGGTAAAGACTCCCTCTCGATGACTCAGAAATACCCCGACGGAAGCAAAGTAATTGCTCCGGGTACAGTTATCGTTTCTGCAGGTGGTGAAGTTTCGGATGTAAAGAAAGTGGTTTCTCCGGTGCTTGTCAACAATGAAAAGACAACCATCTACCACATAGATTTCAGTTTCGACCAGTTGAAGCTGGGCGGTTCTGCTTTTGCACAGTCATTGGGCAAGGTAGGTGACGAAGTACCTTGCGTACAAGATGCCGAATACTTCCGCGATGCTTTCTTGGCCGTACAAGAGTTAGTCAATAAAGGTTTGATCCTTGCCGGACACGATATTTCAGCCGGTGGTCTTATCACCACACTGCTCGAAATGTGCTTCTCGAACGTAGAAGGCGGTATGGAAATCGAACTGGATAAAATCAAAGAACAAGACCTCATCAAGATCCTGTTTGCCGAGAACCCGGGTATCGTAATCCAGATTAGCGACAAACATAAAGAAGCTGTGAAAGAGATATTGGAAGATGCAGGTGTAGGTTACGTAAAACTCGGCAAGCCGACGGACGAACGCCACATATTGGTATCGAAAGACGGGGCTACCTATCAGTTCGGCATCGACTATATGCGCGATGTTTGGTACTCTTCTTCTTACTTGCTCGACCGCAAGCAATCAATGAACGGTTGCGCCAAGAAACGTTTCGAGAACTACAAGATGCAACCGCTGGAAATATCGTTCATGCCCGAGTTTAAAGGTAAATTCTCACAATACGGCATCGACCCGAACCGTCGCACTCCTTCGGGCATCCGTGCCGCTATCATCCGTGAGAAGGGAACCAATGGCGAACGCGAAATGGCTTACTCACTCTATCTGGCAGGCTTCGACGTGAAAGATGTCACCATGACCGACCTCATCAGCGGCCGTGAAACACTGGATGATGTAAACATGATTGTATATTGCGGTGGTTTCTCCAACTCCGACGTGTTGGGCTCTGCCAAAGGATGGGCCGGCGCCTTCCTCTTCAACCCGAAAGCCAAAGAAGCACTCGACAGGTATTATGCCCGTGAAGATACGCTATCACTGGGTGTGTGCAACGGCTGCCAGCTGATGATGGAACTCAACCTCATCAATCCGGAACATAAGAAGAAAGGTACTATGCTTCATAATGAATCACATAAGTTCGAGTCCAGATTCCTTGGCCTTACCATCCCCACCAACCGCAGCGTAATGTTCGGTTCACTGAGCGGCAGCAAACTGGGTATCTGGGTGGCTCACGGAGAAGGCAAGTTCTCACTGCCTTACGATGAAGACAAGTACAATGTGGTGGCTAAATACAGCTATGACGAATACCCTGCCAATCCTAACAACTCAGACTATTCAATAGCTGCTTTGGCAAGTACCGACGGACGTCATCTTGCTTTGATGCCTCACTTGGAACGTGCCATCTTCCCTTGGCAGAACGCTTATTATCCTGCCGACCGTGTGAACAGCGACCAGGTAACACCGTGGATCGAAGCCTTTGTGAATGCACGAAAGTGGGTAGAAAATAAGAAAAAGTAAATAAAATCTTATATTTTACAAGTTTTAAGCAGGCGTGAGTTTATCTAATTCTCACGCCTGCTTTGTTTTTATACATCTTCATACACTTTCTTGCTTTTCTCAAACAAAATCACTACTTTTGTGTTAATTTTACAATTCCCCCTATTCACATCAACACTCTAAATCAATTCGACAATTATGAGAAAGTTTCTCTTTTTCTATATACTGCTACTACTTCCACTTGTAAGTGTTGCCCAGACCTACCAATACATCGGAGTAGAAGATGGATTAAGCAATAGACGGGTATATGCCATACAAAAAGACCAAAAAGGCTACATGTGGTTTCTCACTCATGATGGTATCGACCGATACAACGGAAAAGAGTTCAAACAGTACAAGTTAATGGATGGTGACGAAGAAGTAAATTCAATGATGAACTTGAATTGGCTTTATATCGACACGAAGGGTACTTTATGGGAAATAGGCAAAAAAGGACGTGTATTCTGCTATGACAGCCAGCACGACCGTTTTCAATTAGTATATAAATTACCCGAAAATGAAGTTAAAGGGCGTCCGATACCTATTTCTTATGGCTTTATTGATACCAACAATGTTGTATGGCTTTGCAATGAAGATGCATTGTATCTATATAATACAAATACCCAAAAAGTAGTACTCATTAAAAATGAAATAGGCGAAAGCATTACAGACATCGCTCAAATAGATCCCACACACTATTTCATCGGTACCGATATCGGCATCCATTATGCAACATTGAGTAACAACACCCTAATGCTGAACCCTTGTCCCAAATTAGATACTTTGAAGATTCAAATAAATGAGGTGTTTTACCACCAGCCTTCTAACAAAGTGTTTATCGGAACATTTCAACGAGGTATGTATGTATATGACCTGAACAAGCATGAAGCCATGCATTTAGACGCCGGACTTATGGATATCAGCATCAATTGCATACGCTCCTACTACACCGATGATATACTCATCGCTACAGACGGTGCCGGTGTTTATAAGATGAATACTAAAACTTACGATTGCATTCCTTATATTATCGCCGACTATAATCGCTATAATGCAATGAACGGCAATACAATTAATGACTTGTATATCGATAATGAGCAACGCATCTGGATGGCCAACTATCCGATAGGAATTACAGTACGCAATAACCGCTATTCTGATTACAAATGGATAAAACATTCTGTTGGTAACCCACAATCACTTATCAACGATCAAGTTAATGCAATTATGGAAGATAAAGAGGGCGACTTATGGTTTGCCACCAACAATGGAATTAGCTTATATTTGAGTAAGACGAACCAATGGCATAACTTCTTCAGCGTGTTTAATGTTGGTAATCCTGTTAAAAACAATACTTTTGTATCACTTTGCGAAGTATCTCCCGGTGTTATTTGGGCAGGCGGTTACAGTTCCGGTATCTATCAGATAAACAAGAAAGACATGTCATTTGACATTTTCAAACCCATCCCGTTCGGGGGTCAAAATGGTCGTCCTGACAAATATATCCGAGCGATAATGAAAACATCCGATGGCATGATTTGGTCCGGAGGATACTATAATTTAAAAGAAATAGACTTCGCAAACAAGGAAGTGAGATACATCCCCGGGCTTAATGGCATTACCTCAATCATAGAAAAAGATGCCGAACACATGTGGATTGGTACTGCTACCGGATTATACTTATTAGAAAAAAAGACAGGCAAATTTCAGGAAATCAAGATGCCTGTTGAATCTTACTATATCTATTCTTTAACTCAAACTCCCGACAGTTTATTGTATATCGGTACTAATAATGCCGGTTTGCTGATCTACAATCATACAAAGAATACTTTCGAGCATTTTCATAGGGATAACTGCGCTCTAATCTCAAATAATATTTATACTATTATATACGACGGGAAGAGAGATTTGTTTTTAAGTACGGAAAACGGATTAACTTGTTTTAATCCGATAGAAAAAACATTTCATAACTGGACCAAAGAACAAGGGTTGAAAACTGACCACTTCAATGCCACTTCGGGCATTTTAAGAAAAAACGGTAACTTTATATTTGGTAGCACAGACGATGCCGTTGAGTTCAGCAAAAACATGACATTGCCCCGAGATTATGATTTCAAAATGATGTTCAGTGATCTCCGGTTGTTTTATCAAACCGTTTATCCCAAAGATGAAGATTCACCACTGGAGCAAGATATCAATGATACTAAAACCTTACAATTGAAATATAATCAGAATATATTTTCATTACAGGTATCGTCTATTAATTATGATTACCCGTCACTTGTTTTGTATTCTTGGAAACTGGAAGGCTTTTATGACGGTTGGAGTCGCCCGGGTCAAGAGAATGTGATTCGCTTTACCAACTTAAGCCCCGGAAAATATAAGCTGCGTGTACGTGCCATTTCTAATGAAGATCGTCGTGTTGTCTTGGAAGAACGTACAATGGACATCATCATAGAACAACCCATTTGGTTCAGTATATGGGCACTTCTGCTTTACGCTATTGTCATCGTGTCTATTGCGAGCATTACACTACGCATCATTATATTACGAAAACAACGAAAGGTTTCTGATGAAAAAATACGCTTCTTCGTTAATACAGCTCATGACATCCGTACCCCGCTTACACTTATCAAAGCGCCGTTAGAAGAGCTTGTCGATCATGAGAATTTGACCGAAGGCGGACGCAATAACATGAATACCGCCTTACGTAATGTCAATGCTTTGCTGCGCCTTACAACTAACTTAATCAACTTTGAACGTGCAGATACTTATTCGGGCACTTTATATGTTTCGGAATATGAGTTAAGCACTTATATGGAAGAGACTGTGAATGCGTTCCGTCCGTATGCAGACGTCAAACGCATTAACTTTACCTACGAAAGTAACTTCCGATATCTCAATATCTGGCTGGATAAAGACAAGATGGATTCCATCTTGAAGAATATAATTTCGAATGCCTTAAAATACACTCCCGATGGAGGAAGTGTGAGTATCTATGCTGCGGATACGGAAGATTCATGGAGTATTGAAGTAAAAGATACCGGTATCGGAGTTCCGGCTTCAGAGCAGAAAAAGTTATTCAAGATTCACTTCAGAGGCAGTAATGCCATTAACTCTAAAGTAACAGGAAGTGGAATCGGATTACTGTTGGTATATAAGCTTGTTCGTCTGCACAAAGGTAAGCTCAACTTCAGTAGTACAGAAGGAAAAGGCTCTACAATAAAAGTAACTTTCCCTAAAGGGGAAAAACATTATCGAAAGGCTATCCGACGACCTAAGCCCAATACTGATAGAGTGGTTTACACATCTTCGGGAGTACCCGCTAACGTTCCATTACCCACATCGCCCTCTACAAACAGTTATGAAGACACCATGTTACAGGCCAACGACAAACGCTCGAAATTGCATATTGTAGAAGACAATGATGAATTAAGAGAATATCTGCGTAAGACATTGTCCGACCAATATATCACCCAAATATGCTCCAATGGTAAGATGGCGCTTATCATTGTGAAAGAGTTCCAACCCGACCTCATCATTTCAGATATTATGATGCCCGAAATGCGAGGGGACGAGTTATGCAAAGCACTGAAAAATGATATTGACACTTCTCACATCCCTATTATCTTGCTCACAGCATTGAATAATGACAAGAATGTGATTGAAGGCTTACAGGTGGGGGCTGACGAATATATAGTGAAACCATTTAATATCGGAATATTACGCGCTACCATAACCAACCTCTTGACCAACCGCGCCTTGCTGCGCCGAAAATACGCAGATTTGGATCTGAATGACGATGAACATGATGTTGAATGCATCAATTGTTCATCCGACTTGGATTGGAAATTCATTGCAACTGTCAAGAAGCATGTAGAAGATAATCTGGACAATCCTAGCTTCAACGTTGATGTACTTTGTAACTTATTGAACATGAGTCGCACCAGCTTCTATAACAAGATTAAAGCCTTGACGGACGAATCGCCGGCAGATTATATCAGGGTAATTCGACTGAAACGTGCCGCCCAACTATTAAAAGAACAGAAGTATTCTATCACCGAAGTAGCGGAGATGACCGGTTTTAGTGATGCCAAATACTTCCGTGAAGTCTTTAAGAAGCATTTCGAGGTCAGCCCCAGCCACTATGCAAAAGAAAACGGAGGCAAAAGTGATAATAGCGATAAGGTGATAGGGTGATAGGGTGATTTCACAACTTTATCACTCTACAACATTATAACATTTCAAACATGAATATTTATTTAGAAGCATTCTCCATATTCTTTAAAATTGGAGCTTTTACGATAGGTGGTGGTTATGCTATGGTGCCACTGATTGAAAATGAGATTGTAACAAAACGCAATTGGATAGCCAAGGAAGATTTTATTGATCTGCTCGCTATTTCACAATCAGCTCCGGGCATTCTTGCCGTAAATATATCCATCTTTATAGGCTACCGGTTGCGTGGACTAAGAGGAAGTATAGTGACAGCTTTGGGTACCATATTACCTTCATTCCTCATCATTCTTACTATTGCATTATTTTTCCATAATTTCAAAGACAATACTGTTGTAGAGCGTATATTCAAAGGCATTCGTCCGGCTGTAGTTGCATTGATTGCCGCACCTACTTTCAGCATGGCCAAATCTGCCAAGATCAATCGATATACAATTTGGATTCCGGTTGTTTCCGCCCTTCTCATTTGGTTATTGGGCTTCTCCCCTATCTGGATTATTATTGCAGCCGGCGTAGGCGGCTATTTATATGGAAGATTACGGTCTCCGAAAGCTAAGAATTAAATCCGCACACTAATAACTTATAACTTATAACTTATAACTTATAACTTATAACTAATAACTTATAACTAAAAAAATGCTCTATCTGCAATTATTCTATACCTTTTTTAAAATCGGATTATTCGGTTTCGGTGGTGGCTATGCTATGCTTTCAATGATACAAGGCGAGGTGGTGACCCGTTATGGCTGGCTCACAGCACAAGAGTTTACAGATATTGTGGCTATCAGTCAAATGACTCCCGGACCAATAGGCATTAACTCCGCTACCTACGTAGGATTTACTGCGTCCGGCAGCGTATGGGGTTCCGTGATAGCTACATTTGCTGTAGTATTGCCATCTTTCATCCTGATGCTAACTATCAGTAAGTTTTTTCTAAAATATCAAAAACATCCAATTGTGGAAGCCATATTTAGCGGACTTCGTCCTGCAGTGGTAGGTTTGCTGGCATCCGCAGCATTAGTACTTATGAATTCAGAGAACTTTAGCACCCCACAGGATGACATGTACTCATTCATTATCAGTTGCCTCATTTTTGTTATAGCCTTTGTGGGTACCAAAAAGTACAAAGCCAATCCTATTCTGATGATTATAGCATGCGGTATAGCGGGTCTGATACTGTATTAAAAATGGCTACACCCTTTATGCCGAAAGGTGTAGCCATCCGGCATAAAGGGTGTAGCCTTAGTACCAAAAGGGTGTAGCCCTATAATTTGATCTTCTTTGCTACTGATTTCGACTCATTATGCAAGCGGTCGAGCGCCGTTACCACGTATCGATATTTAGTTTTCCCATTGTCGTATGGCAACTTATAAAAACTATCACGAGTAATGGCTACGATATGGGAAGGATCATCCAGATTCACCTTTTCATTGGCATCGAAACGGTAAATCACATACTGCACCGCACGATCCATCTCTTCCTTATACTTTGGAGCAGTCCAAAATAAGATATACCCGTCTGCCGTCCAAACAGGTTTCACCTTACGTACTTTATCCGGTGCCTTATTATCCATAAAATCGAAAACAGGAGGAATGGCAGGATACTTATGGTATTCGGCAATCAGGGCATCCCTATACTTGCCGGCATTTTCGACGACTGCGCTTGCAGGCCACTGGCAGCTACCGCCAATGGTTTGATAAGCACGTTGCAATGCCATCTTACGGGGAAGTTGATTCATTTTAGGATCAATCGGATCAACATTCTGCACTGTATTCATCACAGACTGACCAATAAACAAAGGACGGTTTTCCGAATTCTTGGCCCACCATTTCACCAACGTTTCATAATCGGCAACCGGATGTCCTATTTGCCAGTATATCTGGGGAATGTTATAATCAATCCAGCCCTCACGTGCCCACAATAGTACGTCGGCATACAAATCATCATAGTTCTGCAAGCCTTTTGTTTTACTTCCCAGGGGATCACTGCTCTCGTTGCGATAAATGCCGAATGGAGAAATACCAAACTTCACCCATGGCTTAATCTCACGTACAGTCTCGTGTATCTTCTTAATCAAAACGTTTACATTGCTGCGACGCCAGTCTGCTTTATTGGTGAATCCGCCGCCATAACGGGCAAAGCTGGCATCATCCGGAAAATCGAGTCCTTTGGTAGGATAAGGATAGAAGTAGTCGTCCATGTGAATGGCATCCACATCATAACGAGATACGATATCGCTCACTACCATGCAAATATGCCGACGGCTCTCGGGCAATGCAGGGTCAAAAAACAATTGGTCACCATACGTAACGAACCATTCGGGGTGAATATTGTACACATGGGTAGGAGCTAACTGACTCTTCAAAGTAGTCTTTACACGATAGGGGTTAATCCATGCATGAAACTCCATTCCACGTTTATGACATTCTTCAATCATAAACTGCATCGGGTCCCAATAAGGTTCCGGCGCTTTACCCTGAACTCCTGTAAGAAAGCGGCTCCATGGTTCGAATTGGGAAGCATACAGAGCATCCGCTTCGGGACGCACCTGAAATATAATAGCATTGATGCCTGCACCTTGCAAAGAATTCAGTTGGCTGATTAACGTTTTCTTTAATTGCTCGGTAGGTAGCCCCCGAAACTGACCGTTTACCGACTGAATCCATGCCGCACGAAATTCACGTTTAGGATATGCAGACGCCTGCTGCACTTGCGCAAACATTCCCCCAGCCACTAATGACAGGAGGAATGCACATAAAAGGGATTTTACTCTCATTTTCTAGTTTTAGTTTTTACTATATACAAATTAATCATATTCAAGGTTTGTCCGGCATAGGCCATTCTATCACAAAACGACATCCATCCTGATAAGTGGAATCCCAATAGACGCGTCCGCCCACCATTTCGGTTATTTCGTGGGCAATGGCAAGTCCCAAACCGGAACCTTTCGTGAAAAGGTCTACTTTGAAAAAGCGTTCAAAAATATGTTCGGCCTCTTCCGGTCTAAGCCCTATTCCCGTATCTTCTATCAGGATACGCAACAAATGGTGTGGTTTATCTTCACGGCATGATATGCGGATATAACCTTTTTCTGTAAACTTCACGGCATTGTCCAGTAAAGACAACAATACGATCTTCAACCACGAATGAACCGTAAAAATAGTAGAATTGCCCGACATTGGAATGCACTCTAATTTGACTTCGGGTTTCAAAACAGAACGCAATTCACCGGCACACTCACGGATACACGCATCGATATCTACCACTTCGCGAGGCTTATCTACTGCCAAAGAATCCATATCCGCAATAATAAGTATATTCTCCATCAGTCCCAGCAGATAAGTATTATTGCTCTCCACCTGGGCACTGTAATCCTTCCTCTCCACTTCGTCAAGTCCTCCTTCGGACAATAATGTGGAGAACCCGACTATCGAATT
Source organism: Bacteroidota bacterium (assembly GCA_023458215.1). Next base: position 1,884 of record JAEXAJ010000072.1, on the reverse strand, counting down.
CAGCGGAGTACGAATTTCATGTGTAATATGCTGGATAAAGGAGCTCTTAACCTGGCTCATCTTATGTACGGCCGAACGTGCGGCTTTCAGTTTATGATTCATTGAAAGGGTGCGAACATATAAATAAGTGATAAGCAGCAATAACATTAAGATCAGTCCACCTGCCGCCAATGCTATTATCAATCTTTCGCGGCTCAGCTTTGCACTCAGTTCAAGTTTTTCCATCTTTAGGCGGTCTACTTCAAACTGGGCGGTATATTTGCTCAATTTATCATCCATTTCGGCTGTACGTACCGAGTCGTTTACCGTAGCATACTGAGCATAATTCCGGCAGGCTGCCTTATAATCACCCAACTGTTCCTGCAACTGTGCTTTCATATAATAGTTATACGGATAACATAGTCCCAACGAATTTTGGTAATTCATCATAGAATCCACATAGGCTATATTGCCTTTCAAGTCTCCGAGTATACGGCAACACATAATTTTATAACCGTACCAAGCTTCAAGGGTGGTACTTGCGGGATTCTTCCGATAGAAGTCGTCCGTTTCCTTTATATAAGGGGTGGCTACCGCTTTGCCTTTGTTTGCAAGCAAACTAATCACACGGAACTCCAGAAAACGCAAATGTAGGGAAGAATCAATTTGAACCTTCTTTCGGTTCATCTTATCTTCAAGCTGAACTATCTTGTCGAGATAGCCTTCTGACTCGGCATACTCACTGCGCGAAAGGTAAGTCTGTATGATATTTAGTGAAACCACGTATGCATCACGATAGTAACCACCGTCTTCAAAGAGTTTCAAGGCATTGTTGTAAGCCTGAAGACAAAGCTGCACGTTATTACCGAATATACGGTGATTATAGCCGATACACATTTCACTACAAGCCAACCCGTATTTATCTTTTGCATTTTTAGCATCCTCATGCAGTTTAGCCGTTTCAGCCATAGCCTCTTCCTGCATGCCTTTCTCCGTCATACGCTGGATATACTGGCGCCAAGATGTATAACGATCGCTGGGATGGTTATATTTTATACACCAGTCCATATATTCGTAAGTATACTTTTGCAGGCTGTCGATATCTCCTAATTGATAGTAGTGCGAAGTCAGATTGTCGTAAGCATTAATAATCTGTGCGGTATCTTTTTGTTGCTTAGCCAACTTCATCCACCGGGCATTGACGGCAGGCAATTGTTTTTGCCCCAACATATTCATTGCACTATCAGCCAGAGCCTTCATTTCTCCATGAATATCAGCTGCTTGCAATACTAAAGGATAAATTCCCAAAATCAGTATCACAAAAAAACATTTTGCACTATGCTTTATCATGTCCGGATAATTATATAAGAGTTGAGGCGAATTTAATGCTTTTATTTAAAGTAATTTAGCAGTCTATTGAAAGTATAACAAATCTTAACCTTGCCCATATTATAGGCAATGATTCAAGTATCTGAAAGGCAAATAGTACTTGAATATCCCTAGAAGAAAAAGAGAAAAATATAATTTGATAATCAATCAGTTACAACTTTACATTACTTTACTATGAATACAGTGTTACTTTATCACCAATAAAGCAGTACTTTATTACTAATAAAGTACTGCTGTATTACTAATAAAGTGGCACTTTTTATTGGATAAAGTAACACTTTACCACCAATAAAAATAAGTAAAGCTACTACTCGCTGATAATAAGCGTTATATATTTCGGCAATCCGTATATCTTTACTATAAATGCGACTAGTAGTTGAATTAGGTCATTTTTATATGGATATGAGCTAAATGTGATAAAGTGATTGGGTGATAAAGTGATAGTGGGATAACACTCTGTGGCACATAGCGCAGCTACCTTATCACCTTATCACTTTATTACCCTATCACCATTTT
>JAEXAJ010000071.1 GCA_023458215.1 Bacteroidota bacterium | reverse complement strand
GGTAATCAAGAAAAGAGTCTGTCAACAACATATCGCTACATATCTAAATCATGCAACGAATGTATGAAAAAGAATTCAATAATTCAAAGGAAATTACGAATTATTAATCTTCTACTTGCTGAAGTTGCTGAACGTAAACGGCACGTTCTTTCTTGAGTCTATTTTTCACAGACGGTTTGTCAAACTGTTGTCTGCTTCTCAACTCTTTCACGATACCGGTTTTTTCAAATTTTCTTTTAAATTTCTTCAGCGCTTTTTCAATGTTTTCGCCTTCTTTTACAGGTACTACAATCATTTTCTTTTTATTAAAATATTAATGTTTAAAAATCTCACGATTAAATTGAGCGGCAAAATTACACATACTTTCTTTATTCACAAAACTTTCTGCGAAAAAAAACTTTTAATAATCCGAGAAAAGAATCAAAACGCACTTTCCCGCTCTTGTCCTATTCCTCTTCTTCGCCCTGCCAACTCCCTGTCTTCTCCCTGTCTATAGAGTAAGAAAATACAGGGAGTTGGTAGGGAGCGGATAAGGAGCGGATAGGGAGAAGGTAAGAAGCAGAAGTTATTGGTCTATTTGTCGTATTTTCAAGAACTGAACAAGCAAGAATAAATAGATATCCAAAGGCTGACCGGTTTATATTTAACTACTTCAAAAACAATAAAGAATCTCAAGAAGACACGGCTTTTTCATTTACAGGAGTTAGAGGAGTTAGCACATCGCTCCGCTCCGTTAGAAGTTAGAGGAGTTAGAGCCGATACTTTTGTGTATATAGTCAAGAAGTATCGGCTTTAACTCCTAAGCCGACTTGTCGGCTGATAATTCCCTTCTTTAACTCCTCTAAATGAAAGAGCCGTGTCAAGAAGAAGATAAAATGCAAGCGTTCCGCCTTATTATTAAAGAAAAGTGAGTAACTTTGGGGAAAAGAAAAAAGCTATACCTTATATTATAGAAATTATGAACCAAACTATTAGACAGCGCATAGATGCCCTTCGGGCATTATTTGAGAATGAAGGAATAGACGCCTTCATTATACCTAGTACGGATCCGCATTTAAGCGAATATGTAGCGCCACATTGGCAATCGAGAGAGTGGATATCCGGATTTACCGGTTCGGCAGGAACCGTAGTCGTCACTCGTGAAAAAGCAGGGTTGTGGACAGACTCGCGTTATTTTCTCCAAGCAGCTCAACAATTAACCGGAAGCGGAATCGACCTTTATAAAGAAATGTTGCCCGAAACGCCCTGTATTCCCGATTTTTTAAGTGAGAATCTAAAAGCAGGTCAGACTGTGGGAATCGATGGAAAAGTTTTTTCGGTGGATGAAGCAAGAATGCTACAAGATAAGCTGGGGAAATATGGTATTACTGTAAAGAACATCTCCGATCCTATAGGGAAAATATGGAATGACCGACCTGCAATACCTGAAGCACCGGCCTATATCTATGAGACGAAGTATGCAGGGAAAAGTTGCCCGGAGAAATTAATCGATATTCGCAAGGAAATGAAACAAAAAGGTGCTGAGGCATTATTGATTTCTACCTTAGATGAAATAGCTTGGACGCTCAACATACGCGGCAATGACGTACACTGCAATCCGGTAGTAGTAAGCTATTTACTGGTTAAGGAGCAAGAGGTGCATTTATTTATCCAGCCACAGAAGGTAACCGAGGAGCTATCTGCATATCTGAAAGATATGGGTGTTGCCATACATAACTATGAGGATATTGAATACTTTTTAGGCAGCCTGACGGTCAATAACATATTACTAAATCCTATTAAAACGAATTTTGCTATTTTTTCCGCCATCCGCCCAGGCTGTTCTATCATAGAAGGAGTTTCCCCCATTGCCTTGCTCAAAGCTATCCGTAATGAACAGGAAATTGCAGGTATCCGTTCGGCTTTACAGCGCGACGGAGTTGCCTTAGTGAAGTTTTTAAAGTGGCTGGAAGAAGCTGTTCCAACGGGTAAGGAGACCGAAATCAGTATTGCCAAGAAATTACGTGAATTCCGTGCCGAACAACCGCTTTTCATGGACGAGAGTTTCGACACGATTGCCGGTTATAAGGAACATGGCGCTATTGTGCACTACGAGGCTACCCCTGAAACAGATGCTCAATTACAACCTAAAGGCTTTTTATTGCTCGATTCCGGCGCCCAATATCTGGATGGAACGACCGATATTACCCGTACCATTGCATTGGGAGAATTATCCGAAGAAGAAAAAACAGATTACACCTTAATATTAAAAGGTCATATCGATCTTGCCATGGCTGTATTCCCCGTAGGTACCCGAGGCGCTCAACTGGATGTGCTGGCACGTATGCCGATATGGAAACATCACATGAACTTCCTGCACGGAACGGGGCATGGCGTAGGCCACTTCCTCAGCGTGCACGAAGGTCCGCAAAGCATTCGCATGAACGAGAACCCTATCAGCCTGCAAGCAGGAATGGTAACTTCCAACGAACCAGGAGTGTATAAAGCGGGAAGCCACGGAGTACGAACGGAGAACCTTGTACTGACCGCCCCCGCCGGAGAAGGCATGTTCGGCAATTATCTGAAATTCGAAACAATTACTCTTTGCCCCATTTGCAAAAAAGGCATTATCAAAGAGATGTTATCAGAAGAAGAGATTAACTGGCTGAACGATTACCACCAGCATGTATATGAAAAACTTTCACCTGACCTGAACAAGGAAGAACGGGAATGGCTGAAAAGAGTGATTAGTTTTTAATGATTAGTGATTTGCTTATGGCAAACGCTAATCTAATAATTAATCACTAAAAACTAATCACTAATCACTAAAAAAGATGGCAATAATAAAATCAGTAAGAGGATTCACTCCCGAAATTGGGGAGAACTGTTTCCTGGCAGACAATGCAGTTATCATCGGCGATGTAAAGATGGGACGCGATTGCAGTATATGGTTCAGCACGGTATTGCGAGGAGACGTAAATTCGATCCACATAGGTAATGGAGTTAACATTCAAGACGGAAGTGTACTGCATACATTATATGAAAAATCGACTATAGAAATAGGTGACCACGTTTCTGTGGGACACAATGTAACCATTCATGGAGCTACCATTAAAGATTACGCTTTAGTAGGTATGGGCTCAACGATTCTTGACCACGCAGTAGTTGGCGAAGGAGCTATTGTTGCCGCAGGGTCTTTGGTTTTAAGCAACACCATAATAGAACCCGGCAGCATTTGGGGAGGTGTACCTGCCAAATTTATTAAGAAAGTAGATCCGAAACAAGCTAAGGAACTAAACCAGAAGATTGCACATAATTATTTGATGTACTCTGATTGGTATAAATAAGGGTGATAAAGTTATAGGGTGATAAAGTGATTCTTACAGCACTTTATCACCCTATAACTTTATCACCTTTATCACCTTTCTTAGAAATTTATCATACTGAGTATCTTGTCCGTAGCTCCGGCATTGCCCGTTACATAGTTACCGGCATTCATTCCGACTTCACGCAGGAAGACTTCATCGGTCAGCATACGGTCGAGTAGAGTTTTTAATTCATCGTAATCCTTAATGGAGAATCCTCCTTCTGCTTCTAATAATTGAGTAGCTTCTTGGAACTTTTGATACTTGGGGCCAAATATAACAGGAATGCCATAAACGGCTGCCTCCAAAGTATTATGAATGCCTACTCCGAAACCACCGCCTACATAGGATATTTCTCCATATCGATAAATAGAAGAGAGTAACCCGAAACAATCGATAATCAAGCAATCGGCCTTACGCACATTCTTTTCGTCGGCACGGGTATATCGTACGTAAGGACGTTTCAACTTACGGATGATTTCGACCAAATGATTTTCGTCAATCACATGCGGAGCAATAATTAACTTGACTTCCGGATGTTGATTGAAGTACTCTATGAATAAATCTTCATCGGGTTGCCAGGAACTTCCCGCCACAAAAGTCATCGTATTATTCTTGAAAAGCTCTACCAACGGAAGATGCTTTGCTTCTTCACGAATCTGGAGAACACGGTCAAAGCGAGTATCGCCTACTACGGTGACACGATTGATGCCAATCTTTGCTAAAAAACGCTTGGAACGTTCGTTTTGCACAAACAGGTGGTCAAAGTCTCGCAATACATTTCTATAGGTGCCGCCATACCACTTAAAGAAGATCTGGCCGCGACGGAAGATAGAGGAGACACTATAAACCGGAATACGACGTTTATGCAATTCATCTAAATAGTTTTTCCAAAACTCGTACTTGATAAAGAATGCCATACATGGATTCACTATATCCAAGAACTTCTTTACATTGCGAGGTTTGTCAAAAGGCAGATAACAAACCACATCCGCTCCTCTGTAGTTCTTACGGACCTCATATCCCGAAGGTGAAAAGAATGTCAACAGAATGCCATAATCGGGATATTTCTCACGGATTTTTTCAATCAGCGGACGGCCTTGTTCAAACTCACCCAAAGAAGCTGCATGAAACCATATATAGCGTACATCCTTCTCTAACTGTTGACGGAGAAGTTCGTACACCACCCAGTGTCCCTTCATCATCTTACGGGGTTTACGGCTAAACGGGGCAGCCAAATGCACCAAGATATCATAGACGGCTATTGCCAAGTCGTAGAGCATACTCTTTAAATTAAGAATGAAGAATCGATTTAAATGAAGAATGAAGAATGAGGAATGAAGAATTTTGCTGCGCATCAACACCGCATGGTGATTCTTCATTCTTCATTCTTAATTCTTCATTTAAATAATTATTTAAGTGTATCGATAGCACGCTGAATACGAGCCAATGTTTCTTCCTTACCAATCAGCTCGGTAATGTCGAACATATGCGGGCCTTTACACTCTCCTACTACTGCCAGGCGGAAAGCATTCATAACATTACCCATGTGATAGCCACATTCGGTAATCCAACCAATCACAATATCCTCAGAAGGTTTTGATGAGAAATCGTTTATTCCACGCAAAACGTCCATCAGTTGAGTCATGATAGACGGAGTCTCTTCCGACCAACGTTTCTTCACATCCTTTTCGGCATATTCAGCCGGAGCAACAAAGAAGAAGCGAGACTGATCCCACAATTCTTTTACAAAGTTCACACGTCCTTTTACCAAGGAAACCACTTTGCCAAGATAAGCGTCATCATATTTATCGGCATCTATGCCATTGGCTTTCAGTACCGGACGGAAAAGAGTAGCTATTTCTGCATCCGGTTTTGCCATGATGTATTCGTGATTGAACCAGATACCTTTCTTATAATCGAACTTCGCACCGGACTTGCTACAATGTGACAAGTCGAAGAGCTTCACCAGTTCGTCCATAGACATCAATTCCTGGTCATTGCCCGGATTCCAGCCCAATAAGGCAAGGAAGTTAATGACTGCTTCCGGCAAATAGCCGGCTTCACGGTAACCGGAAGAAACATCATTCGTTTTGGGGTCATGCCATTCCAACGGGAAAACAGGAAAACCAAGACGATCACCATCGCGCTTGCTCAGCTTACCATTACCTTCAGGTTTCAACAGCAAAGGCAAATGGGCAAACTCCGGCATGGTATCTGCCCAACCGAAAGCACGATACAGCAGCACGTGCAGAGGTGCCGAAGGCAACCACTCTTCACCACGTATCACATGGGAAACTTCCATCAAATGGTCATCGACAATATTTGCCAAATGATAAGTAGGCAGTTCGTCCGCCGATTTATAGAGAACTTTATCGTCAAGAATAGAAGAATTGATAATCACTTCTCCACGAATCAAGTCGTTTACATGCACATTCTCATTAGGTTCTATTTTGAAACGTACCACGTACTGCTTACCTTCTGCAATCAGCGCATCTACTTCCTCTTTTGAAAGTGTCAATGAATTGCGCATTTGCATGCGAGTAGAGGCATCGTATTGGAAGTTTGCTATTTCAGTACGCTTTGCATCCAACTCTTCGGGAGTATCAAATGCGATATATGCCTTTCCGGCCTCCAACAAGATATCTACATACTTCTTGTATATTTCGCGGCGTTCCGACTGGCGATAGGGACCATAATTTCCACCGAAACTCACCCCTTCATCAAACGGAATACCCAGCCACTTAAAAGACTCCAGAATATATTCTTCCGCACCCGGTACAAAACGGTTGGAATCAGTATCTTCAATTCGGAAAATGAAATCTCCTCCATGCTGACGCGCAAAGAGATAATTATATAAAGCTGTGCGCACACCGCCAATGTGCAACGCCCCGGTAGGACTTGGGGCAAAACGGACTCTGACTCTTCTTTCTGTCATAATCTACCTTACTTATAAATAATTTAGACGGCAAAATTAAACCTTTTTTTCCACACTAATGTTTTTTTTTGTACTTTTCGCAA
>JAEXAJ010000070.1 GCA_023458215.1 Bacteroidota bacterium | reverse complement strand
AGCTACGATATAGCCGATTACCAGTCCGATAACAATCGAACTCATGCGTAAATAGCGGTTGGAACTCCGGTTGAAAACAATGATGAGCAGAAGTACCATTCCTGCCAATCCTACGTGTTGCAAACTTCCGAAGCTGCCGTCGGCTTGTGCAGCCGAACCACCGCCACACGCACTGATACCCACTTTTATCAAACTCATGCCGATAAGGGTTACAACAATGCCCGATACAAGTGGAGTAATGACTTTGCGGGTGTATTTTAAAATCCGGCTGATAAGCATTTCTACCGTTGATGCCGCTATGCAACAACCGAAGATAAGTGGTAATCCGCCTAAGGTTCCTGCTGAAATTATAGGGCCGATGAATGAGAAACTGGTTCCCTGAATGCAAAGCAGTCCTGTTCCCAATCCACCAAATTTGCGGCACTGTATAAACGTGGAAATGCCCGAAGCGAAAAGTGCCATAGATACCAGATAACCCGTTGTTTCGGCATCCAGGTTCAATGCTCCGGCAATGATGAGAGGTGGGGTGATGATGGCAACAAATATAGCCAGCAAGTGTTGCAGGGCTGCAAAGAATGCTTCTTTGATAGGTGGTTTGTCATTTAATCCGTATATCAACCCGTTTTTGAGCGTTTCTTTTTCTTTAGGATCGTCCATGTGCTGTCGGCTTATCTTATTTTGATTTCACAGTTTTCCAAACTCTCGATAATGGCAAGAGATTCAACATGAATGCCTTGTTCGCGCAATTCGTCTCCGCCATGCTGAAAAGCCTTTTCAATGATAAAGCCCATCCCTGCAAGTTCGGCACCTGCCTGCTTTACGAGGTCGAGGATACCTTTGGCGGCATTCCCGTTGGCAAGAAAATCATCTACGAACAACACCTTATCGCCTGGACAAAGGAAATCCTTGCTGACGCATACTTCATAAGAACGGTTCTTGGTAAATGAGAAAACAGTCGTTGTCAGCATGTTTTCCATTGTGCTTGGCTTCTTTTTCTTGGCAAAAACCACAGGCAGTTCCAGCAGATAGCCCACCATGATAGCGGGAGCAATGCCACTGGCTTCTACCGTTATCACTTTATTAATAGAGGTGGAAGCGAAACGCCTTACAAATTCTACACCAATAGATTTCATAAGAATCGGGTCCATCTGATGATTGATGAAATTATCTACTTTCAGGATTCCTCCCGGGAAACATCTTCCGTCTTTAAGGATACGGTCTTTTAGTATTTTCATGTTTGATTATTTTTTTAGTTATAAGTTATTAGTGATTAGTTATTTGTTTGTGCTTCCTTGCGGTGTGTTTGCGCAGCCCGGTCATAAACAAATAACTTATAACTCATCACTTATAACTTCCGTTTCTTCTTCTTTCGGTAATAGCCTTGCCGAGATTCTCTTTTTCGGAGTCAGACTCATGTCTTTCAGCATTTCCGCTTGCCGCACTACACTGCCATTGCCTTCGGACAATTGGTTGAAAGCCTTTTCGTAATCTCTTTGTACGCTGGCCAGTTTATCTCCCACACTCAGGAAAGTATCGGTAAAGCCTACAATCTTTTCGTACAATGCCGTGCCGCGTTTAATGATGGCTTGCACGTTCTTTACCTGGTTCTCGCGTTTCCATAGATCGAGGGAGAGGCGCAGGGCACTAATCAGATTAGTGGGGCTCATTAGAACAACCTTTTTACCGTAGGCATATTCCCACAGATTGGCATCGCTTTGGATAGCCAGCAGATAAGCCCCTTCGGTGGGGACGAACATCATTACGAAATCCGGAGCTTTGATGTCATAGTGCGAATAATCTTTCCGGCTGAGTTCGTCGATATGTGTACGTACGGATTGCAGGTGAGCCTTCAGCCAACGTGCCTGTTCCTCCTTGTCTTCGGCGGAAGTATAGGCAGTGTATGCCGTCAGAGATACTTTGGAGTCGATAATCATTTCCCGTTCGTCAGGGTATTTGATTAGAATATCGGGTTGCATTTTCTGCCCGCTTTCTTCGTTGGTGATTACTTCACCCCGTTCGTCTTTCAGGAATTCCTGCCGGAAATAGTGCTCGTTCTCAATTAAGCCGGACGCTTGTAGAAGCCGCTCCAAGATCATTTCGCCCCAATTTCCCTGCATCTTGGAATCACCTTTTAGGGCACGGGTCAGGTTGTTGGCATCTTCGCTAAGGCGGTTGTTCAGCTCCACAAGGTCTTTGATGCGTTCTCCGAGTGAGAAACGTTCCTTGGCTTCGGTGCTGTATACTTGTTCCACCTTCTCTTTAAAGTCTTTCAGGTTATCGCCCAGCGGACGGAGCAGGTTATTGATATGTTCGGCGTTCAGCTTCGTAAAGTCTTCCGTCTTGCTTTGGAAGATACGGTTGGAGAGGTTTTCAAACTCGGTATTCATCCGTTTGTGCAAGGCTTCGGCTTCTTCTTTTTGTTGCGAAAGACGCTGTTCCCATTGCTTTTGCTGCTCTGTAAGACGTACATTGAAAGAGTGCTCTTGCTCAGAAAGGCGCTCATTGAAAGTCCGCTCTTGTTCGGCGAGCCGTTCGGTAAACAATCTTTCTTGAGAAGAGAGCCGTTCGGTAGCTTGGCGGTCGGCCTCCTTCAACCGTTCTTCGGCTACGGAACGTTCGCGGGCAATACGCTCTTCGGAAGTACGGTTTAATAATTCTTCCCGTTCACGGGATGCTTGCTCTTGCGCTTTCAACGCGGTAACTTTGCGTCCCGCTGTTAAGTAGCCAACAGCGACGCCCGCTACGAGTCCGATAAGTAAATAAACGATTTCCATAAAAATTATTGCGTCAGTATCTCATTTCCATTCTCTGTAATCAGCAACATGCTTTCCCATTGTGCGGAAGGAAGTCCGTCGTCTGTGCAAACAGTCCAGCCGTCGGCTTCGTCTATGAAGACTTCGTGAGTGCCCATGTTTATCATCGGTTCGATGGTAAAAGTCATGCCCGGAACTAACAGCATGCCGGTACCCCGCTTGCCGAAATGCTCCACGTCCGGCTCTTCATGGAATTTAATCCCCACACCATGCCCGCAAAGATCACGTACTACACTGTAACCGTTCTTCTCGGCATGCTCTTGAATAACCGCACCTATATCGCCCAAACGGCTCCAAGGCTGGGCTGCCTGAACACCGAGGTCACGGCATTCTTTGGTTACTTGCACGAGGCGTTTTATCTCAGGTTTCACTTCGCCGATCATGAACATACGTGACGCATCGGAGAAATATCCTTTGTAAATGGTAGATACATCCACATTCACGATATCACCGCTACGTAGAAACTCTTTTGTGCTGGGGATGCCGTGGCATACAACGTCATTGATACTGGTACATACGCTTTTAGGAAATCCTTCGTACATGAAAGGGGCGGGTATTGCGTCATGGTCGGTTGTAAAGCAATACACCATGTGGTCTATTTCGGCGGTAGACATTCCCTCACGAATGTTCTCTGAAATGTAATCCAGCAATGCCGTATTAATCTTCGCGCTTTCACGAATACCTGCCAACTGTTCCGCAGTCCGCAGCAAATGGCGTGAGGGTAATTTGTATCCTTCCTTTTTATAATGTTGAATTTTAGCTTCTACTTCATCGGAATAATTTTTGGGAGCAAACCGGACTCCTTGCATAAACTTTTTCATTACTGTCCTTTCTTTTATATTATGAACGGTGCAAAAGTACATAATAATATAGTGTCCTCGTGCTTCCATACAGAAAAAATAATATCTTTACGGTCGTTATTAGGAAATTGCTACGAAAAGATATATATGGAAATTATAAATAAATAAGCGTATGAAAACACTCTCTAATTCGCAATTACTCATTCAGGTTTCTCCGCATGGAGCTGAATTATGCAGCATCTTTTGTAATGGGAAAGAATATCTTTGGCAAGCCGACCCGGCTTACTGGAAACGCCATTCACCCGTGCTCTTTCCTATTGTAGGTAGTGTCTGGGAAAATGAATATCGAAATGAAGGTCAAAAATATGTATTGACGCAACATGGCTTTGCGCGGGATATGGATTTTGAGCTAATTTCAGAATCGTCCGACGAGGTACGATACAGATTGACCGATAGTGAAGAAACCAAAGCTAAATATCCTTTCCCTTTTTGTCTGGAAATAGGCTATCGGATTGACGGTAAGAAAATAGAAGTACTTTGGGAAGTCCGGAATACGGGAACAGGAACATTGCACTTTCAAATAGGTGCGCATCCTGCTTTTTATTATCCAGACTTCGATCCCGAAACAATGGCTAGAGGTTATTTCGGCTTTGATAAAACGGAAGGGTTGAATTATATCCTCATTGCGGAAAAGGGTTGTGCCGATCCTGATAAAAAGTATCCGTTAGTGCTGACGGATGGTTTATTACCCCTTGATACACATACTTTTGATAAAGATGCTTTGATCTTGGAAGATAGTCAGGTGAAGGAAGTAACCTTATATAATAAGGAGAAGAAACCTTACTTGAGTTTGTATTTTGATACGCCGCTCGTAGGCTTGTGGTCGCCTCCGGCTAAGAATGCGCCGTTTGTCTGTATTGAACCGTGGTACGGACGCGGTGACAGGGCATATTATACCGGTGAGTACAAAGATAAAGACTGGATGCAACATTTGGCACCCGGCGGAGTGTTTAATGGTAGTTATGTGATTGAAGTCAGAGAGTAATACCATAAACGAGAAAAGGGATGTCATTGAAACTCAAGACATCCCTTTTTCTCTATTTTATCGGCCTATATTAGAACTCGTAGTGGAAACCGAATGAGAGGTCTTCGCTGGTTAATGCTAAACCTGTGCCGTTATTGCCGAAGTAGTCTTCGCGATAACCCAAGAAACCACATTTGGCAACGAGACTGAATTTCTCGTTTAGTTTGATAGCAAGACCCGGTTTCAAACCTATTTCAAAGCCTGTTACTGCATCTTCGTCGCCCATCTTGGAACTGGCAATTCCGAAACCGCCATCGATAAACAATCGTACGATTTTATTTTCATAATAAGAGAAGCGGGCATAAGGAGCAATGGCAAAAACGGTTGTTTTTACATCATCTGTTTTGTCATATCCAAAACCAATGGTACCACCAACAGCCCATTTTTCATTGAAGTTATAACCAACTTCGGGTGATACGGAGAATGTGGTTGTTTCAAACTTGTCATCATCATGCCAGAAGCTGATAGAACCACCTACATAAACCTGTGCTTTTGCAGACAAAGCTGCCATTACTACAAATAGTAATACTACAATCTTTTTCATCTTTTCTTTTACCTTTTTTGTGTTATACAAATAGTTAGTTGTCTATACAGAATGTTCTCTGTATCTGTTGGGGCGCAAAAGTATACCTAATCTTTGTATTACACAAATATTTAGTTAGATTTTTATAAAATAAAGAAAATTAGGTGCGAATGGCACTATTAGTCTTTACATTATTCTTTGTCTTCTTTAAGAAATTTCCAGCTATGTATTAATTGTTTCAATATTTTTGTGTAAGTTTGTCCGCAAGTATTAACTAAACTCGATAAAAATGAAGACTTTTAATTATGTGAAGATATTGCTATTCTGCGTATTGACACTTGGCTTGGCATCCTGTGGCGACGAGTATTATACAGACGATTATTTGAGAAATAGTGATGACAAACTATGTGGAAAAACATGGGTGGAAGAGTATCAGACTGAGGATGGGGAACTCTGCAAACACCAAATGAAATTTGCCAAAGATTATAGCGGGAGGGAGATTTTCCAATATTATCGTAATGAGGAGAGCCGTCCCTATAAAGAGAATTCTTATACTTTTGACTGGAAGTGGACTGATTCTGACATGGAGAACCTGGAAATTAATTATGGTGCCGGCGATATTATCTTTTTTGATAATGTATGGGTACGTGAGCATAACCTTTCCGGTAAATTGGATGGAGTCATTGTAATGTTAGTGGATGGTAATTATTATAAATAACGGACTATGAGACTTTTATCGAAAATATTTTTCATATCTATATTATGTATAGGATTGGTTTCTTGTGAAGACGATCAGGAAGGAATAGACAATGCTATTATTGGTCGTTCATGGACAGGAGATGTAGGGATGGTCGATGAATATGGTGAGCCGGTTCTTAGTACGTTTTACTTTGGCGGCGATGGTTTTGGTAAAGAAGAACAATACTATTTCGATGGGGTGTTTTATGACAGCTTTCGCTATCAATGGTTGTGGGAAGACGGTTATAGCAGAAACATAATATTAGAGTATGGTAGAAATGGTACTTCCTACATGGATAATGTCAGAATTGTCGGCGATGAACTGTGGGGTACATTCTATTTCAGAGAAGATTCTTCAGGTTTTGATTTTAAATTATATATGGATTATTAATTAATTCAGTACCTAAATTACTTGTTTGGGGACTTGCAAATCATTGATAATCAAGAGACGAAAAAGGGCTACACCCTTTTGGTCGGATGGCTACACCCTTTCACTGGTAGGGCTACACCATACGGTCAAAAGGGTGTAGCCCTTTTTTAGGAGTGTTTTATTGCTTTTTCAGAAACAGTTTTTTGAAGTCTGCGGGATAAGGTGTTTCAAAGCTCATTTTCTCACCGGTCACCGGATGATAGAAGCAAAGCTTAAAAGCGTGCAACGCTAACCTTCCTATCGGATTAACCTCTTCCAGTCCGTATCGTCCGTCACCTATAATGGGATGTCCTAGGTCTTGCATGTGTACACGTATCTGGTTCTTTCGTCCTGTTTCAAGGTTCAGTTCTACCAAAGAAAAACCATTGGCGCGTTTGATGGTGCGGTAATGGGTGATTGCTTGTTTGCCGCCGTCGTCCGTGGGGCTGGAATATACATAAAGTGTACGGTCGGTAAGCCATGAGGATACTGAGCCTGCATTCTTTTCCATTTCTCCGGAAACAACTGCTACATAACGACGGTCGAAAACGATCTCATGCCAATTGTCGCGCAGCGTGTTTTGGGTTTTTTCATCTTTAGCAAACATCATCAACCCGGAAGTGTCACGATCTAAGCGATGTACTATATAAACACGGTTTTGCTTTCCCGAACGCTGAACATATTCGTTTAATATAGTAGAAGCTGTGCGCTCTTTCTGTCTGTCTGTATTTACAGACAACAATCCTTGCATCTTCTCAATGACAATGATGTAAGCATCTTCGTATACGATCTTTATCAGCTTATGATTGAACTCTTTTCTTCCTTTCTCACGGCTGATTTGTACTTTCATGCCCGGTTTCAGAGGGAAGTTGAATTGAGTGGTGATTACACTATCCACATATACGATCCGCTTGCTTAATAGAGACTTCAGTTTGGTACGGCTGGCATCCGGCATTTTGGCGGCCAGAAACTCCATGAGTTCCATAGGTTCCTTTACCATGTAGTCCGTATATTGTGTGCGGGCTCTTGCTACGATTCTTTCTTTTGCCACGTTGGTAATGATTAATATTTGATGCCGAATTATTCAGCATTCATTTTTTAATTTTTAATTCTCAATTTTTAATTTCCAAAAGTACCACATTCTCTACATGATGAGTGTGCGGGAACATATCTACAGGTTGAACAGCCGTCACCTTGTATTTTACATCGAGCAATTGCAAGTCGCGTGCTTGGGTAGCAGGGTTACAGCTGACGTATACAATACGTTTCGGCTCGGCAAAGAGAATGACATCAACCACATCCTGATGCATTCCGGCACGAGGAGGATCGGTGATGATGACATCAGGACGTCCATATTGGTTGATGAAGTCTTGCGTCAGCATGTCTTTCATGTCTCCGGCAAAGAATAATGTGTTTTTTATGCCATTGATCTCTGCATTGACCTTGGCATCTTCAATGGCTTCGGGCACGTACTCGATGCCGATCACCTGACGAGCTTGTTTGGCTACAAAGTTGGCAATGGTTCCGGTGCCTGTGTAGAGGTCGTAAACCAATTCTTTGCCCGTAAGCCCCGCAAAATTGCGTGCAATCTTATAGAGGTTGTATGCTTGCTCGGAGTTGGTCTGGTAGAAAGATTTGGGCCCTACTTTGAAGCGCAAACCTTCCATTTCTTCAAAGATATGATCATTGCCTTTGAAGGTGTAGACGTCGAGGTCTGTGATGGTATCGTTACACTTATTATTAATAATGTATAGAAGAGAAGTAATTTCGGGGAATGTGTCTGCTACGTATTGCAATAAATTCTTGAATAATACCATCTCTTCATCCTTCTCTATTTTGCAGATGAGGATTACCATTAATTCGCCCGTAGAGGAAGTACGTACAATCATATTGCGCAGCATACCTTCCTGACTACGCAGATTGATGAACGAGTAATTATGTTCGTATGCATAGTCACGTACCGCATTGCGGATACGGTTGGAAATATCATCCTGTAACCAGCACTTTTCTATGGCCAATACTTTATCGAAAGCATTCGGAATATGGAACCCTACTGCATTCATCTGTTCATAAACCACATTTTGCTGAACTTCTTCGTAGGTCAACCAACGCTTGTTCGAAAAAGTAAACTCCAGTTTATTCCGATAGAACTGTGTCTTTTCGGAACCTAATATCGGAGAAATCTCCGGAAGTTCTATTTTCCCGATACGCGTGAGGTTATCCGTAACTTGCTTCTGTTTGTACTTGATTTGTTCGGAATAGGGGAGAACTTGCCATTTGCAACCTCCGCAAACTCCATAATGTTGGCAGAATGGAACAGCTCTTACGGGTGAATACTCATGGAACTTCACCGCTTCGGCTTCAGCATAATGATGTTTTTTTCTCTTAATTTGCAGATCAACAACGTCGCCTGGCACGACGTATGGTACGAAAATTACCAAATCATTGACTTTTGCGATAGCTTTTCCTTCGGCAGCCACATCCGTAATTGTTATCTTCTCCAGTAGGGGAAGCTCTTTTCTCTTTCTTGCCACTTTTACACCAATCTAATAAATTTTGGTACAAAAGTAGACATTTTTTCGGGATTTCTCTCTATGAATCGAAATATTAAATATTGCAATGTCGAAATTGCATTTTCGTATAAAGTTTTTTCAGAAAAAGTTTTCTAGTCTGCGAAATATCCTTAGATTTGCGAACAGAAAAGGAAAAAATCACAATCAAAAACTTTAAATTTTTATTATGGACAAAAAAAGAGTTTATACCTTTGGTAATGGACAGGCAGAAGGAAAGGCCGACATGAAAAACCTTTTGGGAGGTAAAGGGGCTAATCTTGCAGAAATGAACCTTATCGGAGTTCCGGTTCCTCCCGGTTTTACAATTACGACAGAAGTTTGTACTGAATATAATGAAATGGGGCAAGAAAAAGTAGTTGCCCTGTTGCAGCAGGAAGTCGAAAAAGCCATAGCACATGTAGAAACATTGATGCGTTCAAAGTTTGGTGACGTAGAAAACCCGTTGTTGGTTTCTGTACGTTCCGGTGCTCGCGCTTCTATGCCGGGTATGATGGATACCATTCTGAACCTTGGCTTGAATGATGAAGTTGTAGAAGGTTTGACCCGTAGAACCGACAATGCTCGTTTTGCATGGGACTCTTACCGTCGCTTTGTGCAGATGTATGGCGATGTTGTATTGGGTATGAAGCCCGTAAACAAAGAAGCGGTCGATCCGTTCGAAGAAATTATAGAAGAGGTGAAGCATGCTAAAGGCGTGAAACTCGATAATGAGTTGGAAGTAGAAGACCTCAAAGAATTAGTAAAGAAGTTCAAAGCTGCTGTGAAAGAACAGACAGGAAAGGACTTCCCGACCTGTGCCTACGAACAATTGTGGGGGGCTGTTTGCGCCGTATTCAATTCTTGGATGAACGAGCGTGCTATTCTTTATCGTAAGATGGAGGGTATTCCTGACGAATGGGGAACAGCAGTAACGGTTCAGGCAATGGTATTCGGTAACATGGGTGAGACTTCTGCTACGGGTGTTTGCTTTAGCCGTGACGCCGGTACGGGTGAAGACATCTTTAATGGTGAGTACCTTATCAATGCGCAAGGTGAAGACGTTGTTGCCGGAATCCGTACTCCGCAGCAGATTACTATAATCGGTTCTAAACGTTGGGCTGAATTGGCCGGAGTGAGCGAAGAAGACCGTGCCGCCAATTATCCTTCTATGGAAGAGGCTATGCCTGAGATTTACAAAGAGTTGGATGCTTTGCAAACCAAACTTGAAAATCACTACAAAGACATGCAGGACATGGAGTTCACCGTACAGGATGGCAAACTATGGTTCCTCCAGACTCGTAATGGTAAACGTACGGGTGCCGCAATGGTGAAGATTGCCACAGACCTGCTCCACCAGGGTATGATTGACGAAAAAACCACCCTGCTTCGTTGTGAGCCCAATAAATTGGACGAATTACTTCATCCGGTATTTGATAAAGCAGCTTTGAAACAAGCTCAAGTGTTGACTCGTGGTCTTCCTGCTTCTCCGGGTGCAGCTTGCGGACAGATTGTTTTCTTTGCCGACGATGCTGCTGAATGGCATGCTGCTGCAAAGAAAGTGGTTATGGTACGTATCGAGACTTCTCCCGAAGACTTGGCTGGTATGGCAGTTGCCGAAGGTATCCTTACAGCTCGTGGAGGTATGACCTCGCATGCAGCCGTAGTAGCTCGCGGTATGGGTAAATGTTGTGTGTCGGGTGCAGGTGCCCTGAACATTGACTACAAAGCCCGTACGGTAGAAGTGGACGGTGTTCTGTTGAAAGAGGGTGACTACATTTCTTTGAATGGTAGCACCGGTGAAGTATATAAAGGTCAAGTAGAAACAAAAGCTGCCGAGTTATCGGGCGATTTTGCCGAGTTGATGACATTGGCTGATAAATATACCAAACTTCAAGTACGCACCAATGCAGATACTCCCCACGATGCAAAGGTTGCACGTGATTTTGGTGCAGTGGGTATCGGTCTTTGCCGTACGGAACACATGTTCTTTGAAGGAGAGAAGATCAAAGCTATGCGCGAAATGATTCTTGCAGAAAATGCAGAAGGACGTCGCAAGGCTTTGGCAAAGATTCTTCCTTATCAGCAAGCCGACTTTAAAGGTATCTTCGAGGCAATGGCAGGATGTCCGGTTACTGTTCGTCTGCTCGATCCTCCTTTGCATGAATTTGTTCCGCATGATTTGAAGGGACAACAAGAAATGGCTGATACCATGGGTGTAAGTTTGCAATATATCCAGCAACGTGTAGAAGCACTCTGCGAACATAATCCGATGTTGGGTCACCGTGGTTGCCGTCTGGGTAATACTTATCCCGAAATCACTCAGATGCAAACACGCGCTATCCTTGGTGCTGCTTTGGAATTGAAGAAAGAAGGTGTAGAAACACATCCTGAAATTATGGTACCATTGACCGGTATTGTATATGAATTCCAGCAACAAGAAGAAGTTATTCGCGCTGAAGCGGCTAAGTTATTTGCCGAACTGGGTGATAGCATTGACTTTAAAGTAGGTACAATGATCGAGATTCCTCGTGCAGCTTTGACTGCCGACCGTATTGCGTCTTCCGCAGAATTCTTCTCCTTCGGTACGAACGACTTGACCCAAATGACCTTCGGTTATTCTCGTGATGATATTGCTTCTTTCCTCCCGATTTATTTGGAGAAGAAGATTCTGAAAGTAGACCCATTCCAAGTACTCGACCAAAAGGGCGTAGGACAGTTGATACGAATGGCTACCGAGAAAGGCCGTGCTTCACGTCCGGATTTGAAGTGTGGTATTTGCGGTGAGCATGGTGGTGAACCTTCTTCCGTGAAATTCTGCCACAAAGTAGGTCTGAATTATGTCAGCTGTTCTCCGTTCCGTGTGCCTATCGCACGTCTGGCAGCGGCACAGGCGGCAATTGAAGGCTGATAAAGAAAGATATAATATCTTATAATCAATAAGTTAAAGGGATTTACTCTGATAAGTGAATCCCTTTTTCTATGCTGTAAAGTCTGTTTTAGAGAGCTTTTCTACTCTTGTGTTTACTGTATGTTTACAGTAAACTAGGAGAATGTTTACACTAAAAAATGAATGTTTAACTATTGATTATTAGATGATTATGGCAACTTTTAAAACTTGCATTAGAGTGCAAAGAAGTGATGAATTGTTCCCTGTTTACATAAGAATTACTCATAACAGGAAGATTGGGTATATTAAAACTGATAAAGCAGTGGATAAGTCAAAGTTGAGGAAGAATGAAATTAAAGACCTTGAAATTCTCTCTTATTGCTCAAATTTGATTAAGGGTTACAATGATAGGTTAAATGCAGTAGAAGCTTCAAATTGGGATATACATGAGGTTATCTCTTACTTGCAGAATATTGATGAGGATATATCTTTCTCACAGTATGCAAGGAGGTATGCTTTTGAAATGGCTACAATTAGAAAGATGGTAAGAAATGCCAAGAACTATAAATGGGCATATCAGTCTTTAGAGAAGTTTGCAAAATCAAATAATGTGATGTTCTCAAAGCTGACTACCAAGTTTATTCAGGATTGGATTAATTCTTTATCTGCTAGTAGTAGGGCAAAGGAGATGTACCCAACTTGTATCAGGATGATTTATAATGCAGCACTTGAAGAGTATAATGACTATGATAAGAATATCATTAGAATAAAGCTCCAACCATTTAGGAAGATTGAAATACCCAAAGCTGATGTACCTGAGAAAAGAGCATTGGATATTCCTGTTCTTCAAAGTTTCTTTCAAGGTGTGATACCTGAAACAAAACTAAAATCCTCATTATCTGAACTTAGTAGAGATGTAGCAGAGATGGTTTTTTGTTTAGCAGGTATGAATACAGCAGATTTATATGAGTTGAGAAAGGAGAACCTTAAGGGAGATAGGTTATGCTATCATAGACAGAAAACTAAGAAGTTTAGGAGAGATGGAGCATATTTGGAGATAAAGATACCTGAAAGGTTATTGTCCTTATTTGAAAAGTATAAGTCTGAAACTGAGTATTTACTGAGCTTCAATGAAAGGTATCAGGATAGTAATTGTTTTAATATCAATGTAAATTGTGGCTTGAAACCTTATTGCAAGCATAATGGGCTTCCTGATATTTGTATCTACAATTTCAGGCATTCATGGGCTACCATAGCTCAAAATAATTGTGGAGCAAGTACAGCAGAGGTAGGCTTTGCTTTGAATCACTCATCAGCTCATAGAGTGACTGAGGGATATATTAAAAAGGATTACTCTCCAATTAGTGTACTCAATGAGAAAGTAATAGCTTGTGTATTTGGAAGTGAAGAGTTGAAGTAGTGTTAAAAGAATCTCTGTAGTTGGTTGCACTATGGAGATTCTTTATTACATTTGCTCACTTACTTTATTAATAATATATCAAATCTAAGTGGGATGAAAGGTGTATTGAATGATAAGACTGTTTATAATACCTATGCAGATATAATAGATTGGGACAACCTGACAGAAAGAGAATACCAAACCATAAGAGACTTGAAGGATAATAATATAGAGATAACTCCTACTACTATCATCAAAGACCTCTCAGGCTTTCCCATAGGGCAAGAGGAATATGCAGGAGATGGTTCTGCATTCACTGGTAAGAAGCACATGTTACCTGACTATTTTGATAAGATGCCACATGGTATTGTAGACAAGAGAATACCTGGTATTGGAGCTACAACTCTTGAAATCAATTCTAAAAGAAACTCTATTATAGTATTTCCTACTAAAGCATTAGCCTATTCCAAGCAC
>JAEXAJ010000069.1 GCA_023458215.1 Bacteroidota bacterium | reverse complement strand
GTATCTTTGCCATAGTATAAATTGTATACTTAAAGATACAAATTCTTTAGGTAATAACAAAGCCCCAGCTTGTGAAAGTCGGGGCTTTGTGCATAAAAAAGGAGATGTGCATTTTGACACACCTCCTGTTTATTCGTGTTGATTGTGAAAAGTGCTTATAAATATATCATGTAGTTTAAAAGAAGTTATAAAACAGTTAATGGAAACTTTTTAAGATGGAAAAGTTTTTAATTTTGCATCTTACATCTAAGTATAGATACCATATATGGAACAACGATATATTTTAAGTGCGATAGATGCAGCTTTGCAGGCCGGGGCGGACATACTTTCCATCTATAACGATCCGGCATCTGACTTTAAAATAGAGAGAAAAGCGGATAACTCTCCTTTAACAATAGCCGACCGTAAGGCGCATGAGACCATTATCGGTTTTCTATGTCATACTCCTTTTCCTGTTCTGAGTGAAGAAGGCAAACATTTGCCTTATGCGGAACGTTCCGCATGGGATGCTTTGTGGATTGTAGACCCGCTGGACGGTACTAAGGAGTTTATCAAGCGGAACGGGGAGTTTACTGTGAATATAGCATGGGTTCATCATTCTGTACCTGTAGCGGGGGTTATCTATCTCCCGGTGAAACAGGAACTTTATTTTGCGGAAGAACGGCTCGGTGCATATAAGTTGTCCGGTATAACTTCACGTGAAGGCGCTCCGTTGGATGAATTGATGTCAGCTGCCACCCGTCTGCCGGTGATGTCTGAAAGAGACCGGTTTGTGATGGTTGCTTCACGTTCTCATCTGACACCGGAAACAGAAGCTTACATTGAAGAAATGAAACGCTTGCATTCGGATGTGGAGCTCGTGTTCAGTGGCAGTTCCATCAAAATCTGCCTTGTAGCCGAGGGGAAAGCTGATGTGTATCCCCGGTTTGCGCCTACAATGGAATGGGATACGGCAGCAGGACATGCCATTGCACGTGCCGCCGGAATGGAAATTTATCAGGCAGGAAAAGAAGAACCGCTGCGTTACAATAAAGAAGATTTATTGAATCCTTGGTTTGTGGTTGAACCCGGACGAATGAAAATTTAATAAGATACAGTATAATATATGACATTTGAGATAATATTCGTACTTTTAGGACTTTTGGGTATGGTTGTTGCATTAGTTTTGGACAAAATGCGTCCAGGAATGGTGTTGTTTTCCGTTGTAGTCTTGTTCTTGTGTGCAGGTATTCTGAGCCCTAAAGAAATGCTGGAGGGGTTTAGTAATAAAGGAATGATTACCGTAGCCATGTTGTTTTTGGTTAGCGAAGGTATTCGTCAGTCCGGAGCATTGGGACAAGTAATCAAAAAGCTACTTCCTGTGGGGAAAACAACTGTGTTTAAGGCCCAGTTGCGCATGCTTCCCACTATCTCTTTTATATCTGCTTTTCTTAATAATACTCCTGTTGTTGTAATCTTTGCCCCGATTATCAAACGTTGGGCAGAATCGGTAAAACTACCTGCTACCAAGTTTTTGATCCCTCTTTCGTATGTAACTATTTTGGGCGGTATCTGTACCCTAATAGGAACTTCTACTAATCTGGTAGTACATGGTATGATATTAGAGGCTGGTTATGAAGGCTTCACCATGTTTGAGTTGGGCAAAGTCGGTATCTTCATAGCTATTGCAGGTATTATTTATTTGTTTTTGTTCTCTTCCAAACTTTTGCCTGATGTTCGTACGGATGCGGTAAAATTGGATGACGACCAGGAGGAGGATAGTAGCTTGCATCGGGTTGAAGCAGTGCTTGGCCCCCGTTTTCCGGGTATCAACAAGAAATTGGGTGAATTTAATTTTAAACGTCACTATGGTGCTGCTGTTAAGGAAATCAAGCGAAGCGGACAGAGCATTACGGAGAATCTGGATAATGAAGTCCTGCGCGATGGCGATACGCTGGTGGTGATGGCAGATGATTCTTTCGTTCAGACTTGGGGAGAATCCTCAGTGTTCGTTCTGTTGGCTAATGGTAAAGACAACGAGCCGGTTCCCGGAAAAGGAAAACGTTGGTTTGCTCTTATCTTGCTGATATTAATGATTGCCGGAGCTACAGTAGGGGAGTTACCGGTTGTGAAAGAAGCATTCCCGGATATTAAGCTGGATATGTTTTTCTTTGTTTCCGTGACTACTATTATTATGGCATGGACAAAAATCTTCCCGGCGCGTAAATATACCAAATACATTTCTTGGGATATTCTGATAACCATTGCCTGTGCTTTTGCCATTAGTAAAGCGATGGTGAATTCTGGTGTGGCAGATGTGGTGGCAAGTTATATCATCGGTCTGACTGAACATTACGGACCGCAGGTGTTATTGGCTGCCGTGTTTATTATCACGAACTTATTTACTGAGTTAATCACAAATAATGCTGCTGCAGCATTGGCTTTCCCGTTGGCACTTTCCATTTCTTCGCAGATGGGCGTTAGTCCTATGCCTTTCTTTGTGGTAATTTGTATGGCTGCATCTGCCAGTTTCTCCACACCGATCGGATACCAGACCAATCTGATCGTGCAAGGTATAGGAAACTATAAGTTTACTGATTTCGTTCGTATTGGTTTGCCGTTGAATATTATAGCATTCTTGATATCCATATTCCTGATTCCATTAATTTGGCCCTTTTAATTTAGATTATGACAGATAATAATATATATCCGATTTTTGATCGGATGTTGTCGAGACAAGATAAAGAAGAGCTCCTTGGACAACATAGTATGATGATATGGTTTACCGGATTGAGCGGTTCCGGTAAGAGTACAATAGCTATTGCTTTGGAACGTGAATTGCACAAACGCGGTTTGCTGTGCCGTATTCTAGACGGAGATAATATTCGTAGCGGTATTAATAATAATTTGGGCTTTACCGAAGCCGACCGTGTGGAAAATATCCGTCGTATAGCGGAAGTCTCTAAACTTTTTATTGATACAGGCATTATTACTATTGCTGCATTTATAAGTCCTAACAATGACATTCGCGAAATGGCTGCCAATATCATTGGTCAGGAAAATTTTCTTGAAGTCTACGTTAGTACTCCTCTGGCCGAGTGTGAGCGCAGGGACGTGAAAGGCTTGTATGCCAAGGCACGCCGGGGAGAGATTCAGAATTTTACCGGTATTTCTGCTCCGTTTGAGGCTCCTGCCCACCCGGCTTTGACTTTAGACACTTCAGTGCTCAGTCTGGAAGAGTCAGTCAACAAGTTGCTTGACCTTGTTTTATCAAAGATACAGATTAAAAAGTGATTATATAAAAATGGAAGAATATAAATTAAGCCATCTGAAAGAGCTCGAAGCAGAGTCTATTCATATTATCCGTGAAGTGGCTGCGGAATTTGAAAACCCAGTGATGCTTTATAGTATCGGAAAAGACTCTTCGGTGATGGTTCGCCTTGCTGAAAAGGCCTTTTATCCTGGCAAAGTCCCTTTTCCGTTGATGCATATCGATTCAAAATGGAAATTTAAAGAAATGATTCAGTTCCGTGACGAATATGCTAAGAAGTATGGGTGGAATCTGATTGTAGAGAGCAATATGGAAGCTTTCCATGCAGGAGTGGGACCATTTACGCATGGCAGTAAGGTACATACGGACCTGATGAAGACAAAAGCTCTGCTGAGTGCTTTGGATAAGTATAAGTTTGATGCAGCTTTTGGCGGTGCACGCCGTGATGAAGAGAAGTCACGTGCAAAGGAACGTATCTTCTCTTTCCGTGATAAGTTCCACCAGTGGGACCCAAAAAATCAACGTCCTGAATTGTGGGATATTTATAACGCCCGGGTACATAAGGGAGAAAGTATTCGTGTGTTCCCTTTGAGCAATTGGACTGAGCTGGACATCTGGCAATATATCCGTTTGGAAAATATTCCTATTGTTCCGTTGTATTATGCGAAGGAACGTCCTTGTGTTACGATTGATGGTAATCTGATTATGGCGGATGATGATCGTTTGCCTGAAAAGTATCGGGATCAGATAGAAATGAAAATGGTCCGTTTCCGTACGTTAGGCTGTTGGCCGCTGACAGGTGCAGTGGAAAGCAATGCCGATACAATTGAAACGATTGTAGAAGAGATGATGACCACTACCAAGAGCGAACGTACTACCCGTGTAATCGACTTCGATCAGGAGGCCAGCATGGAGCAGAAAAAACGCGAGGGATACTTTTAGGAATTAAGAATTAAAAATTAAAACCTGAGGATTGGAATCTTAAACCTGACCTTTAGAACTTTAATGCTTAGGTTTACGAAGATAAAGGTGATAATTAAAAAATAGAAGTGATGGAGAATAACTCTAAACTAAATATCAAGGAGTTTCTGGATAAAGATGAACAGAAAGACTTGCTCCGTTTTCTGACTGCCGGTTCGGTAGATGATGGAAAATCAACGCTGATCGGACGTTTGTTGTTTGATAGTAAGAAATTGTACGAGGACCAGTTGGATGCATTGGAACGCGATAGCAAACGAATGGGAAATGCCGGCGATCATATTGACTATGCGCTGTTGCTGGATGGCCTGAAAGCAGAACGCGAACAGGGTATTACGATTGATGTGGCTTATCGTTATTTCTCTACCAACAACCGTAAATTTATCATTGCCGATACTCCGGGACATGAACAATATACACGTAATATGATTACGGGCGGTTCCACGGTTAATCTGGCTATTATTTTGGTAGATGCCCGTACAGGGGTGATTACACAAACACGTCGTCACTCTTTCCTGGTTTCTTTGTTAGGTATCAAGCATGTGGTGCTTGCTGTCAACAAGATGGACCTGGTAGATTTTTCAGAGGACCGCTTCAATGAAATAGTTAAGGAATATAAGGAATTTATTGCTCCGTTGAACATTCCGGATGTAACTTGTATTCCGCTATCAGCCTTGGATGGTGATAATGTAGTCGTTAAGTCTGAGCGTACTCCGTGGTATGCCGGTATATCCTTGCTCGATTTTCTTGAAACAGTCCATATTGATAATGATCATAATCTGGCAGACTTCCGCTTCCCGGTACAATATGTGTTGCGGCCTAACCTCGATTTTCGTGGCTTCTGTGGTAAAGTAGCTTCAGGAATTGTGCGTAAAGGTGATGAAGTAGTTGCATTGCCTTCCAGTAAGAAATCACGTATTAAGAGCATTGTTACTTATGATGGTGAACTGGATTATGCTTTTCCGCCTCAGTCTGTGACTTTGACGCTGGAAGATGAGATAGACGTATCAAGAGGAGAAATGCTGGTACATCCTGATAACTTGCCGGTTGTCGATCGTAATTTCGAGGCTATGTTGGTATGGATGGATGAAGAACCGATGGATCTTAATAAATCATTTTTTATTAAGCAAACCACTAATCTGAGCCGTTCACGTATCAGTAATATCAAGTATAAGGTAGATGTCAATACGATGGAACAACTGTCGGTCGAGAATGGACAATTAACTACTGATAGCTTGCCCATGCAGTTGAATCAGATAGCGCGTGTTGTGCTGACTACGGCAAAAGAATTATTCTTTGACCCTTATCAAAAGAATAAAGCAACAGGAGCCTTCATTCTGATTGATCCGATAACTAACAATACCAGTGCTGTCGGTATGATTATCGATAGGGTAGAGGATAAAGACATGCATATTTCGGAAGATCTTCCTGTCTTGAATTTACCGAAGCTTGGCATTGCCCCCGAACACTATGAAATCATAGAGAAAGTAGTGAAAGATTTGGAGCGTCAGGGTATTGAAGTGAAAATCATTAAATAATTTACCATTTGTATCGTAAATTGTAAAATTGTAAATGATATGGGTTTACTCGAATTTAATAAACTTCCTATAAATACATTGGTTGGAGCCGATTGGAAGACATTTAATGCTATTACGAAAGGACGTGAGATAGATGCAGCATACAAAGGCAAGTACCGCTTGACTAAAGCCGTATGCCGCTTGCTTTCTACTCTGGCTCCTTTACAGAATGGACGTTATGAGAAGCGACTGGCATCTCAACCTTTGGAACATGATCCGGTATTCATCCTTGGCCATTGGCGTAGTGGAACAACCTTTGTGCATAATGTCTTTTCATGTGATAAACATTTTGGTTATAATACTACTTATCAGACCGTATTTCCGCATTTGATGATGTGGGGGCAGCCTTTCTTTAAGAAGAATATGAGTTGGTTGATGCCCGATAAGCGTCCTACGGATAATATGGAACTTGCTGTAGACCTGCCGCAGGAGGAAGAGTTTGCACTGGCAAATATGATGCCTTATACTTATTATAATTTCTGGTTCCTTCCTAAATATCAGCAGGAATATGCAGATAAATATCTGTTGTTTAATGATATCACGGAGAAAGAACTGAAAGTGTTTGAAGAGGTATTTGTCAAATTGATTAAGATATCATTGTGGAATACACATGGAACGCAGTTCTTGAGTAAGAACCCGCCGCATACGGGGCGTGTGAAGGAACTTGTTAAGATGTTCCCCAATGCGAAGTTTGTTTATCTGATGCGTAATCCTTATACGGTATTTGAGAGTACCCGTAGTTTCTTCACGAATACGATTCAGCCGTTAAAGTTGCAAGACATCAGTAACG
>JAEXAJ010000068.1 GCA_023458215.1 Bacteroidota bacterium | reverse complement strand
CAACTCTTCATTAGCGAATTTAGGATCGGCCCATACCTTTTCAATATCTCCCGCACGACGACCGACAATCTGATAATTCAGTTTCACACCAGTTGCCTTTTCGAAAGCGTTAATCAATTCCAATACTGAAAGACCGCGTCCCGTTCCGATATTAAACACTTCCACTGTTTCCTT
The DNA here is from genome assembly GCA_023458215.1 of Bacteroidota bacterium. The sequence goes on along the minus strand of JAEXAJ010000068.1, from coordinate 8,776 downwards.
TTGTTTCTTTTCCAAAATACGGCGGATAGCGATAACATGTGCTTTTGCCAAATCGACTACATTAATGAAGTCGCGTATACAAGAGCCATCGGGCGTATCATAATCATCACCAAAGACGCTCAGTTTCTCACGGATACCGATAGCGGTCTGGGTCAGATAAGGTATCAAGTTCTGAGGCACACCATTGGGTAACTCACCGAGCAATGCTGTCGGATGCGCACCAATCGGATTGAAATAGCGCAGCAAAATTGCATTGATAGGAGCACCTGAAGCCACTGTATCGCGAACGATTTCTTCATTGATCTGCTTCGTATTACCGTAAGGAGATTCAGCTTTCTTAATCGGGGCTTTCTCCGTTACCGGCAATTCGTCCGGCTGACCGTAAACTGTACAAGAAGAAGAGAACACAATACCTTCCACTCCGTGCTTTGGCATCAACTCAAGCAGGTTAATCAATGAAACCAGATTATTGCGATAATAAAGCAATGGTTTCTGAACCGACTCGCCTACAGCCTTACTGGCTGCAAAGTGGATGATGGCTTTAATGCCTTTATATTTAGTAAACACAGCGTCAAGACCAGCGAAATCCAAACAATCCAATTTCTCAAATGCAGGACGAATACCTGATACTTTTTCGATGTTATCAACTACATCGGCGCTAGAGTTTGACAAATTATCTATTATCACTACTTCATAACCTGCGTTTTGAAGTTCTACTACAGTATGTGAACCAATATAACCGGTTCCACCTGTAACCAAGATTTTTTCTTTCATCAGTGATTTATTCTTATAGGTTATCATCGTTGTGGCGGCAAATTTAAGGAAATTAATTTTAGATAAAAAGAAAAAAGAGTATTTTTTTAGTTTAAATTAAAAAGGGGCAGAATTTCTTCTACCCCTTATCTATTACTGAATGTTCTTTTTTTCAGATCTTTACTACACCGGAGAATCCCATGAAAGCCATAGCCAAAAGACCGGCTGTAATTAAAGCAATCGGAGTTCCTTTCATGCCTTTCGGAATATTCACCAAACTCATCTGTTCACGCAAACCCGCAAAGAGTGTCAGTGCCAAGCCAAAGCCAATAGCAGTAGAGAATGCATAAACTACACCCGTCAACAGGTCATAATCCTTTTGAATTACAAGAATGGCCACACCAAGAATACAGCAGTTTGTAGTAATCAAAGGTAAAAATACACCCAATGCCTGATATAGGGAAGGTGATACTTTTTTAAGAATGATTTCTACCATCTGAACCAAGGCTGCAATTACCAAAATAAAGGTAATTGTTTGCAGGTATTCCAAACCGAAAGCATCAAGAACAAACTTTTGAATAAGGAATGTCACTATAGTAGCAATAGTAAGTACGAATGCTACAGCAGCCGACATACCCAATGCAGTTTCCACTTTCTTGGATACTCCGAGGAACGGACAAATTCCCAGGAATTGTGACAACACGATGTTGTTAACAAAGATTGCCGAAATAAATATCAATATATATTCCATACTAAGTTCTTAATTATGCTTTTTTAAAGCTGTTAATCAATGCAATCAGATAACCCAACGCGATGAACGCACCCGGTGCAAGTACGAATATCAACATACCGTATTCTTCAGGAAGAATAGTCAGATTGAAGATTTTACCTGTTCCCAGAAACTCACGTACGGCACCCAACAGAGTAAGAGCCAAGGTAAAACCAAGTCCCATTCCCAAACCATCGAAGAAAGAAGCTACCGGAGTATTCTTTGCAGCAAAAGCTTCGGCACGTCCCAGTACGATACAGTTTACCACAATCAGCGGAATAAACAGACCCAGCGTAGCATACAGAGCAGGAACATAAGCCTGCATCACCATTTGCAACAACGTTACAAAAGATGCGATAACTACGATAAAAGATGGAATACGCACCATATCAGGGATAACATTCTTAATAGCCGAGATTACAATATTAGAGCAAATCAACACGAACATGGTTGCCAATCCCATACCCATACCATTAATGGCGGAAGAGGTAGTACCCAGCGTAGGACACATACCAAGCAGGAGTACAAACGTAGGATTCTCTTTAATAATCCCGTTCATCATAACTTTAAAATTATTCATATCTTCTACTCCTTTCTTTATTTAGCGCTGATGGAATCCGTAGCCTCAGTAGCTGCGTTTTCAGCAGATTCAACAACTTTTTGTGTAGCGCCCGTAGCAGCATCAGACTCATTCTGACCCGCATAAGCAGCATAAGCAGCATTCACAGCATTCAGGAAAGCACGTGAAGTAATGGTAGAAGCGGTAATAGCATCTACCTGTCCCCCGTCTTTGCTAACAGACAAAGGGGCCTTACCCGGATTCATTCCCTTAATACTTCCTTTGTTACCTTCTTTAAACCAATCGGCAGCTTTGGAACCCAATCCCGGAGTTTCCGCATGCGACAACAAAGAATAATCTATAATGTTTCCTTCTGCATCAAAACCGACCAGTACCTTCAGTTCGCCGCCAAATGCCATTGAACTGGCTTCTACAGCAGCACCAATAAATTGTCCGTCTTTCGTTGCAGGATACACGGCATAATCCACACCATTCACAGCCTGCACCTTTTTTTCCGCAATCGGATCGTTATCAAAACCAGGAACAACCGCACTTACCGCATCACTCAATGTCTTTGCATTGGCTTGTGCAATAGGTTCTTTCGTCAGCTCATTTACATACGCCAGCAACGCCACAGAAATAGCGGTAACACCCGTGAGTACCAGCAACATATTCTTCAAGGATGATTCTAACTTTTTCATTTCTTCTTCGCTACCTCCCCAAAGCGTTTAGGTTTACAATATGTATTTATCAACGGAGTAAAGGCATTCATAATCAGGATGGCGAATGACATACCCTCAGGATAAGCACCGAACAAACGGATAATCACTGTCAGCAGACCGATACACACACCATAGATCAACATCCCTTTCTTGCTCATCGGAGAAGTGACATAATCCGTAGCCATAAAGATAGCACCCAACATCAAACCACCTGTAAGCAGTTGAAGCACCGGAGATACATATACTTCCGGATCTACCAGATGCATGATACCTGAGAATACAAATACTGTTGCCAATATAGAAATAGGAATATGCCAGGTTATAATTTTCTTCCAAAGCATATAAGCCAATCCCAACAGCAATGCCAAGGCACTTACTTCACCCAAGCAACCTCCATTATTACCAATCAATAAGTCAAAAGAAGAAGGCAAATCTTTTAAAGCTTCTATATTTCCACCGGCAATCTGCTTCATCAGGTTAAGAGGTGTAGCCGCCGTCGTTGCATCTGTATAAGAAGTCAACTGTCCGACAACCGGCCAGCTCGTCATCTGCACAGGGAAAGAGAGCAACAGGAATACACGGCCTGCCAATGCGGGGTTGAACGGATTACAACCCAGTCCGCCAAAAGACATTTTACCGACACCTATTGCAAACAATGCACCCAGAATAATAATCCAGATAGGCAGATTGGAAGGTAAGTTGAATGCCAGCAACACACCTGTGATTACGGCAGAACCGTCACAAATAGTCGTGGTTTCTTTCTTTAAAAGGAATTTGCCGATAGCCCATTCAAAGAACAAACAGGCAGCTACCGAAGTAGCCGTAACAATCAGCGCACCCAGTCCGAAGAAATAGAGTGATACGAGAAATGCAGGAATCAATGCAATGAGCACGCCATACATATTCTTTTTCACGCTGTCACCACCATGGACATGGGGCGAAAGTGATACTATTAATTTATTTTCCATACTTCGTTATTTTTTAGCTTGACGTGCACGGATGATCGCTCCTACTTTACCTTTACCCAAACGGCAATAGTCCAGCAACGGACGGTTCGCAGGACAGGTGAACTGGCAAGAACCGCACTCGATACAATCCATTATTCTTTCTTTCTCCATTCTCTCGAATTCAGTATGTTCAGCAAGCGCCGACAACAAATAAGGCTCCAATCCCATCGGACAAGCACCCACGCACTTTGCACAACGGATGCAAGGTTGAATTTCACCACGCTTGGCTTCCTTATTGTTCATTATCAGAATACCAGAACTACCTTTAGCAGTTGGTACATCTGTATTTATCAACGCCTTTCCCATCATCGGGCCACCACCGATAATCTTACCTGTATCTTCGGGCAAACCACCGCAAGCATCAATCAACTGCTTCATCGGTGTACCGATACGTGCCAGGAAGTTGGAGGGTTTTGCCACCGATTTTCCTGTTACGGTAATCACACGTTCAAACAATGGCTTATTCTTCTGTACAGCTTGATATACGGCAAATGCAGTACCCACATTCTGTACCACAGCACCTGTAGAGATAGGCAATGCGCCACTTGCTACCTGACGGCTGGTGATGGCATCAATCAACTGCTTTTCACCTCCTTGCGGATATTGCACTTTCAAAGCAACCACCTCGATACCTGCATAGCTGGAAGCAACTTTTGTCATCAACTGAATAGCATCCGGCTTATTATTTTCAATACCGATAAATGCCTTATTAACCTTTACGGCCTTCATCAGGATAGATACACCTACCATAATTTCTTCTGCATGTTCCAGCATTAACTGGTGATCAGCTGTCAGGTAGGGTTCACATTCTACGGCATTAATGATCACACATTCTGCCTTGAATGCAGGCGGCGGACAAAGTTTCACTTGAGTAGGGAAACAAGCACCACCCAAACCTACAATACCGGCATCGGCAATCTTTTTCACAATTTCTTCAGAGGTAAGATTACATTCCTTCACCAAAGTTTCTGTGCGGTCAATGCTTTCTTCCCATTCGTCACCTTCTACGTCGATAAAAATAGCTGGCTTCGGATAACCGCTGGCATCGATAATCGAATCGATCTTAGCAACCTTGCCGCTGACAGACGAGTGGATGGCTGCAGATACAAAACCACCGGGTTCAGCAATCTTTGTGCCGACTTTCACCACATCTCCTTTAGCCACAAGCGGTTTTGCAGGTGCACCGATGTGCTGTCCCAGCAGAATCACAGCTTTGGCAGGAACTTCCGCCTTGATGATGGGCTGATGTGCTGAAAGTTTATTTTCGTGTGGATGAACACCACCGATTGAAAATGTCTTCAACATACAATTCTGTATTTTAGTCGTTTATTACTTCTTGATTATTAAGCTTCCGCCTTCGGAGTTTCCACCTGAGGGGTTTCAACTACTTTCGGGGTTTCTACAGCCTTAGGAGCCTCTGCTGCTTTAGGAGTTTCTGTAGCTTTTGGCGCAGCAGCTACTTTAGCAGCAGCCGGAGCAGCACCTTCCGCCTTCGGCTTGCGCGGCGGGAAATTGAGTGCGACAATCGTGTTCTGCGGACAAACTTCCTCGCACTTACGACATGATTTACATTTGTTCGGGTCAATGTAAGCCAGATTATTCTCCAGCGTAATGGCCTCGAACGGACATACTTTCACGCACTTGCCACAACCGATACAAGCAACCGTACAAGCCTTACGCGCTACGGCACCCTTGTCTTTGTTCACGCATTGCACATAGACACGGCGTGACTTCTTACCCTGCGGGCGGATTTCAATAATATTCTTCGGGCAAGCCTTTGCACAAGCACCACAAGCCGTACATTTGGCTTCATCCACTTCCGGAAGTCCTGTTTCGGGATTCATGTGGATAGCATCAAACTGACAGGCTTCCACACAGTCGCCACAGCCCAGACATCCAAAACTACAACCTGTTTCACCACCATAAAGAGAAGCTGCAATAGCACAACTCTTCGCGCCATCGTACATATTTACACGCGGGCGATTGGCACAGGTTCCATTACATCTCACAACCGCAACCATCGGTTCGGCCGCAGTAGCATCCAAACCAAGGATTTCGGCAATTTGCGTCATGACAGGTTGTCCGCCTACCGGACAGAATTTTCCGTCCAACGAACCTGCTTTTACACAAGCATCGGCAAAACCACTACAACCCGGGTAACCACATCCACCGCAATTTGCTTGAGGCAACACCTCTCCTACCTGTGCAATTCGCGGGTCTTCGTACACGGCGAATTTCTTGGAAGCGATATACAGAATAGCAGCCGAAACCAGCGCTATAGCTCCCAATGAAATCACTGCAATCAGAATTACATTCATAAATTAGTTATTTATTTAATTATTTGTTTTTAATGTTCTAATAGTTAGTCTATCGGCTTTATGGAAAAAGAGAACTTTTTCCCCATACGTGTTTTATTCAGCCATAATATATAATAGTAAGGTATAAGGAAAGCTAACGAACAAATCGCAGAGAGAAGTTCGTCGTTCCAGATAGCCATAAATATAAAAAGAGAAATAATCAGAACACAGAAAGGTATTATAAAGGCCAGTAACACCGCCATCATCCCCATGGATAGTTCTCCGAAGACGATTACCCGGTCACCGGGTTGGTAGGAAGATGCATCATTACTGATTACATCAATCATTTTTTCTTTGGTATCAGCCGAGGCACAATGTCCTTTAGCGCTACACGCTGCACAAGCTGACGTTTGGACAATTCTCACCATAACATGAGAACCGTTTATGTTTTCCACAATACCTTGATGTTTTATAATATCTGCCATTTTGCAAACTGTGCATTACAAATTGCGGCAAATTTACGCATTATTTGTGAACTGCAAGGCTTTCACCTACTTTTTTATGTGTACGCTAACGCACTTTTTCCCGTTTTAACTGTTTTTCCTCATTTTTTTCACAGGAAAAGCCAGAAAAGCTGTTAAAAAACAGGGATTGATGTATCACTTTGCACTATTGTTCAAAAGAAACAGCCTCATTTACTACATTTATACTATACTCATTGGCAGGAATCAGAGGCTGCTCAGCATCCTGTCAGATCCCTACCAAAAAAGGTTCACCCCCCCTGTTTGCTCCGTACCATCCCCGGATAGAGGTACCTTCAACCGAATTTGGTACGGAGTTGGTACGGACCGGATATTGCCCAACTCCAGCCTTGGTTCCTTTTCGGGCACGGAAAGGAAGCCATTAATTCCACTAATGGAGGGATATTATAAATAAAGCTGCCCCCAAAAGGAAGCAGCTTCATTATTTATATCAAGTATTTATAATTACCACTTATAATTAATACCAAAACTCAGAATTTCATTCACCTGGAAGTGACTATCTCCTGTAGTCGGCTTGCTACTGTCATCATAACGTGCATGTACATACAATTTTGTAGAAAGATAACGGTTCAATATGAAATTGATCGTATTCTCCCATTCTACACGAGTCCATTCGTAGCTGGTCAGATAATTCAGACGGGAATTCAATACGATGGAAGGAATGATGGTCCACTCCAATGTGGGTTGTATTTGCGAACCCCAGTTGTGACGTACACACTTGCCTTCCTCCAAACCGAAGTCCACCTCATTCACATCTTTATTGCCTATATAACGCATCGTCCAAGTCAACGGAGCCATAAAAACAGACAGACTAAACTTTTTCTTCTTCAACTTGTAGTCCATACCGACACTGGTGGATAAATCCGCCGGAGCAAAGAAAGCTGAAACTAACTTTTCGCTGTTCGCCTTATAACCATGGCAGAACTGGGTTTTAAATTCTGTTGAAATGGTATAGTACCAATTAGAAGCTGCCTGAATACCCATTTTACTATACAAGCGTAGCAGGTCAGTGTTTACCAGATAATCGTGATACTTGTCCGAAGGAGTGGAACCAAAACCTAACTTGGCCTCCAACATATTTTCCCACTGCACTTTCTCGCGATCATTATAATTAGCAAACAATTGCAGATTCGCCAGAAAAGAGTTTGTACTTTCACCACCTTTATACCAGTTGTCAGAAATATAGTTTTGAGTAATCTGCAAAGAACCACTTCCACCCGTCACCCACCAATTGGGCTTATGGATCACAACCTCTGCATCCTCTTTTACATTGGCCATATCTTCCTGGACAAATAATTTCAGGACAGAAGGTTTAGATGAAACTTCTTTTTCAATATTATCCGTGAAACTTTTCACCTGCATTAATTCATCTTCCCATGCCACAATCTTAGGCGGATTCTCATTAGCATAAAGATATAACAGCGCACGGTCCACCACTTCATTGGCACGTTTCTTCGAAGTAAAAGGAGCTTCATCAAACAACAATGGTTCCTTTACAGAAGTTTTTGCTGTATCAAAAGGCTGGAATTTCCATTTCAATGTTGAAATGCTCTCCATGGGAGAATTATAATAAGTCAACGGGATAAACAAGCGGTAATAATCAGGATTGTCCGCAATGTAACGCTCCGGAGTGGAAGGATCATTCAGGTAATTTAATACTCCCAAATGTTTTTCATAGGATATGGAAACTGTATCCAATTCTGGGGTAGCACTTCCCGGCTTCAACTTTAAAACAAAATATTGCTTCATTAAGTCCGATAAAGTATCCGCTTGTACTACAGCCGTTTTTTCACCGGTTTTTAATACAGGCTTCACCGAATTCTGCGCCATAGCCGACGAAGAAAAAAGCACAGCGATTGCCCATAAAGATAAAAATTTATTCTTCATAACGCCCTAAAATCTATGTTTTGAGCGCAAAATTAAATTAAAATGTTTAGAAAACATAGAAATAGAGAAAGAAAAAGAAAACATGCTTTTTTTATAATTGTTTCGCCGAAACTTTATGTACTTCCTCTTTTTTTTGTAATTTTGCGCTTTTTAAGTCTCACGTGTAGACAGATAGATACACAAATGTGTACATCGCACCAAAACAAAACAATAATATTAAAAACAGTATAGCTGTGGGAG
>JAEXAJ010000067.1 GCA_023458215.1 Bacteroidota bacterium | reverse complement strand
CAATTGATATGTTCAACTCATTTGGAAATATTCTTCGCCTTACCAGTTTCGGAGAGTCACATGGTAAAGGCATAGGAGGCGTGATAGATGGATTTCCGGCAGGAATAACCATCGATATGGATTTTGTACAAGCAGAACTCGACCGCCGTCGTCCCGGACAATCACGAATCACCACTTCACGAAAAGAAGGTGACAAAGTGGAATTCCTTTCCGGTATATTTGAGGGTAAGTCTACCGGCTGTCCCATCGGCTTCATTGTATGGAACGAAAATCAGCATTCAGACGACTACAACAATCTGAAAGAAATTTATCGCCCCTCACATGCCGACTATACTTATAAAGTAAAATATGGTATCCGCGACCATCGAGGAGGCGGACGCTCTTCTGCCCGCGAAACCATTTCTCGCGTAGTAGCCGGTGCTTTGGCTAAAATTGCGCTGAACCAATTAGGCATTCACATTACGGCCTATACCTCGCAAGTGGGTCCTATTAAACTGGAAGAAAACTATACGGCTTACAACCTCGATCTTATCGAAACCAACCCAGTTCGCTGCCCTGACCCCGAGAAGGCAAAAGAAATGGAAGACATGATCTTCAAAATCAAGGGAGAAGGAGATACTATCGGAGGTGTTGTAACATGTGTCATAAAAGGATGCCCCATCGGACTGGGACAACCTATCTATGGCAAACTGCATTCCGCCCTTGGAGCAGCCATGCTCAGTATCAATGCCGCCAAAGCCTTTGAATACGGTGACGGTTTCAAGGGACTGAAACAGAAAGGCTCGGAACAGAACGATGTATTCTACAATAACAACGGCCGCATCGAAACCCGCACCAACCATTCCGGAGGTATTCAAGGCGGTATCAGCAACGGACAGGATATTTATTTCCGTGTTGCCTTTAAACCCGTAGCTACGGTATTGATGGAGCAGCATACCGTAAATATCGACGGTGTAGATACGACCCTCAAAGCTCGCGGACGTCATGATCCTTGCGTGCTGCCGCGTGCCGTACCTATCGTAGAGGCGATGACTGCCCTGACACTATTGGATTACTATCTGATAGATAGAACAACACAGCTTTAACCCCGTCCCCTTGATGGGGGATGAGAATAGTATAACTTATGGAAATAAAGAAATATATTTCAGAGAATGAGCCTAAGATGCTGGAAGACTTGTTCAGCCTCATCCGCATTCCCAGCATCAGTGCCAAGCCGGAACATCACGATGATATGCTGGCCTGTGCCCAGCGATGGGCGCAATTGTTACTTGAAGCCGGTGCAGATGAAGCACTCGTGATGCCCTCGGCAGGTAACCCGATTGTATTCGGACAAAAGATAGTTGATCCGAAGGCCAAAACAGTACTGGTATATGCCCATTATGATGTAATGCCTGCCGAACCGTTGGAGTTATGGAAAAGCCAACCGTTCGAACCGGAAATACGCGACGGACATATCTGGGCACGTGGTGCCGACGATGACAAAGGTCAATCTTTCATTCAAGTGAAAGCTTTTGAATATCTGGTAAAGAACAATCTGCTGAATACGAATGTCAAATTCATCTTCGAAGGTGAAGAAGAGATTGGTTCTCCAAGTCTCGAAGGTTTCTGCCAGGAACACAAAGAACTGCTAAAAGCAGATGTAATATTGGTATCAGACACAAGTATGCTCGGTACTGATCTTCCTTCATTAACTACCGGACTACGCGGACTGGCGTACTGGGAAATAGAAGTAACGGGACCTAACCGTGACCTGCATTCCGGTCACTTCGGGGGTGCTGTAGCCAATCCTATCAATGTGCTTTGTCAGATGATTAGCCAAGTGGTGGATGCTGACGGTCGTATTACCGTGCCCGGCTTTTACGACGATGTAGAAGAGGTGCCACAGGCAGAACGGGACATGATAGCCCACATTCCTTTCGACGAGGAGAAATATAAGAAAGCGATTGATGTCAAAGCATTGTTCGGCGAGAAAGGTTACAGTACGTTGGAACGTAACAGTTGCCGTCCGTCTTTTGACGTATGTGGCATTTGGGGAGGATATACAGGGGAAGGTTCGAAAACAGTACTTCCATCAAAAGCTACCGCAAAGGTATCATGCAGGTTAGTACCCCACCAAGATCATCATAAGATATCCCAACTGTTTGCCGATTATATCTTAAGCATTGCACCCGATACAGTGAAAGTGAAAGTTACACCTATGCATGGCGGACAAGGGTATGTATGCCCTATCACACTTCCTGCCTATCAAGCGGCAGAAAAAGGATTCGAGAAAGCATTCGGAAAGAAACCATTAGCAGTACGTCGAGGTGGAAGTATTCCTATCATTTCTACTTTCGAGCAAGTATTGGGAATCAAAACTGTATTGATGGGCTTTGGATTGGAATCGAATGCCATCCACTCGCCTAATGAAAACATACCGTTGGATATTTTCCGTAAAGGGATTGAAGCGGTAGTAGAGTTCTATCAGAACTACAAATAAACTTCAAATGAGCTGTGTCTTCAGAATTACTCTATATCAGAAGTAGTTCTGAAGACATATGTGATACCTTCATACCTAAATATCTACTAATATGGAAGACTTTCAGATTCAAGCAATCGGACTGATGTCCGGTACCTCTCTTGACGGTTTGGACATTTGTTGTTGTACTTTTAGCCAACAATCGGGCAAATGGACTTTCGGTATTGATTGTGCCAAAGGCTATACTTATCCCGAAGACATGAAACAGATACTCGGTACGGGGGCACAAAAGATGAATGCATTAGAGTTCATTACTTTCCATAGCGCTTACGGCAAGTTCCTGGGTGAACGGGTAAACGAATTTATGCAAGAGTTTGATGTTCATCCCGATATTATTGCTTCTCACGGACATACTATTTTTCATGAACCGCAGAAGAAGATTATGTTCCAGATAGGCGACGGTGCTGCCATTGCCGCTGAAACACGCATTCCAACGGTATCTGACTTCAGAAGGTTAGACATTATGTTGGGCGGTCAAGGTGCTCCGCTCGTTCCTATCGGTGACAAATATTTGTTTGCCGATTACGATTATTGCTTGAATATCGGCGGTTTCTCTAATATATCTTTAACCCAAGAAGGGCAACGTATTGCTTTCGACATCAGCCCTGCAAACTATGTGATTAATCATTATTGCCGCCAAATCGGTTTGGAATTCGATCGCGATGGAGAAATAGCACGACGGGGAAATATCTGCGAAGCGCTCTTCAATGAACTGAATAGTATGGAGTTTTATCACCAGTCCGGTCCGAAGTCATTGGGGCGTGAGTGGGTGGAGACCTTAGTATATCCCATGCTGGAATGCTATGGATTAAGTTTGGAAGACAGACTGCGTACTTTCTACGAACATGCCGCTTATCAGATATCACGTGTTATCAAAGCCCATCCCCACATGAATGGCAGCGGTAAGTTACTGATAACTGGAGGTGGTGCTTTCAATACCTTTCTCATAGAACGAATTGATGCGCTTTGTCCCTGCGAGATTATCATTCCCGACCGACAAATTATTGAATATAAAGAAGCACTTATCTTTGCCTTTCTCGGCGCCCTCTATATGACGGATATACCCAGTTGTCTGGCCTCTGTAACGGGAGCTCCGATTGATAATATAGGAGGCATGCTATTTAAGATACATCGATAAATGAAAAATTAGAAGTTATCTATCACTATGGAACATTATCTAAGGAAGTATTGGAGTTCCCGCTTTCGGTATAATTGGAAGTTAGGAGTATTCCTTATTCTATTGTTTGGGATACCCCGTTTTATTATAGTGCTACAATCTTATGTAGACAGAAGTTATGGCACTGTAATGTTCGTATTTCTATCCATGTGGCTTGTCCCATTTATTTTACTCACGAAAAATGGGCGAAGAAATATAGGCATGAGGCATCCTTCGCATTGGTGGCGCATTATTTTGTCTTTCATTGCAGGAGGACTGACTTGCTATATTATATTCGGTATATTTTCTGTTCTGTTTCAGACATCCATAGAAAATGCATTTGTATATATCGGAGGGAATAATCCGAGTAACGGTATAGCAGGTCCCGATAGATCCATTTACTTTTGGATAGCAGTCATCCCAAGCATGATATTCAGTCCCATAGGTGAGGAGTTTTTATATCGTGGTATCATTCACGGTAGTTTTGTTCCTAAATTTGGAGAAGCAAAAGCTTCTATATTCGATTCACTAGCCTTTGCACTTACGCACATTGCTCATTTTGGAATAATCTATATGAGTGGAGTATGGCATTTCCTCCCTGGTCCTACTGCACTTTGGGTTCTGTCTATGTTCATAACAAGTCAGGTGTTTTTCAGATGCAAACTGTACTGCAATTCTATTTGGGGAGCAGTTGCCGCCCATTCAGGTTTTAATTTCTTAATGATGTATTGCATCTTCTATCAATTATAATTTATTTCTGTAACTTTGCTACTTGAAGCATTGAAACAGTTCTAATAAATCATTTCTGCAATTATGGAGAAGTCAAAAGAAGCCTGGGATATACTATCCAGCGAATATCTGTACAAAGACTCGTGGCTTACAGTGCGTAAGGATCACGTGGTACTTCCCAATGGAAACCATATCCCTTCCTATTATATATTGGAATACCCCAATTGGGTAAATACCATTGCCATCACTTGCGACGGTAAGTTTGTATTCGTACGTCAATACCGACATGGAATACAGGAGACATGCTATGAACTTTGTGCGGGAGTTTGTGACCCGGAAGATACTTCTCCTTTAATTTCGGCACAACGTGAATTGTTAGAAGAAACAGGTTATGGAAATGGAACTTGGAAAGAGTATATGCAAATCTCCCCAAACCCTGGTACACATACCAATATCACCTATTGTTTTCTGGCTACGGATGTGGAGAAGGTTTCCGAACAACACTTGGAAGATACGGAGAGCTTAACAGTGCATCTACTTTCATTGCAAGAAGTGAAGGAATTATTACAGCAAGGAAATATTCGTCAAGCCCTGATGGCAGCTCCCCTCTGGAAGTATATGGCTGAAAGGGGAGCATAAATCTTATTCAATCGCTTTGCGGAACGTACAACCACTTTTCCATTCGGAACAACCATAAGCTGTTTTTCCTTTAATAATTGTACCTTTTCCGCAGAGCGGGCAAGGCTGGCCGACAAATACCACTTGTTCTTCTTTCTTCTCTTCCTTCGGTTTTCTCGGTGCTCTCTTCTTGGGTTCCTTCTTTGGTTTATCCCCTTCAGATTCTTTATCCGAAGTTCCTTTACCTGCTTTCTCTTGTACGGCAGCCTGTATCGTAATATGACGGTTGCTATTGTCCGAAAGTACACTCATCACTACTTCCGTCACCATCTGTTTCAGTTCTTCCAGAAACTGGGCGGCATTGAACGACCGCTTCTCTATCTCGCGCAACTTCTTCTCCCAAAGTCCGGTAAGTTCGGCGGACTTCAACAGTTCTTCATGGATAATCTGTATCAGTTCGACTCCTGTAGGGGTGGCTATCAGGTTCTTCTTCTCCTTGCGGATATAATTTCGTTTGAACAATGTTTCAATGATAGCAGCACGCGTAGACGGACGTCCGATGCCGTTCTCCTTCAGCGCATCACGCAGTTCGTCATTGTCTACCAGCTTACCGGCAGTTTCCATGGCACGCAGCAACGTCGCTTCGGTATAAGGACGGGGAGGTTGAGTCCACTTTTCGTTTAAGCTAGGCAAATGCGGACCGTTTTCACCTTTCACAAAGGCAGGTAGCACATTCTCGTCTTCTTTTTCTTCTTTCTCTTCCTGTGGCTGCGTGGTAGGTGTAGCGAATATCACACGCCAGCCCGGATCGAGTATCTGCTTACCCGTAGTCTTGAATTCTATACCCTCTACCTCGCCAAAGACGGTAGTAGTAGCAAATTTACAATCGGGATAGAAGACGGCGATAAAGCGGCGGGCAATCAAATCGAAGACACTGCTTTCCATATTGGTCAGTCCTTGCGGATGTTGTCCGGTAGGAATGATAGCATGGTGATCGGTTACTTTCGAGTTATCGAATACCTTCTTTGATTTCAGCAAAGTGGTTCCTTCTAGCGGAGTGGTAAATACGGCGTAGTCTCGCAATCCTTTCAAGATACCGGGACACTTCGGATAGATATCATCGCTCAGGAAAGTTGTATCTACACGTGGATAAGTAGCCACTTTCTTCTCATATAGTGATTGGATCAACTTCAGCGTTTCATCGGCAGAGTAACCGAATTTCTTGTTACACTCCACCTGTAAGGAAGTCAAGTCAAAGAGGCGGAGCGGAGCTTCTTTTCCGTTCTTCTTGCTAACATCGGTGATGGTGAAGGGGGAGTTCTTTATCTGCTCCAATATTTCGAGACCCCGCTCATACTCAGTGATAGGCTCGATGCCTCGGTTGTCTTCCTCTTTCTTCTCGGTGGCGGCGGTGGTAGTATTGTCTTTTAGCTTCTCGGCTTCGAGTACCAGTTCTTCTTCGCTCTTCTTGAGGATGGCGGAGAAAGTAGTGTCACGATAGACTGTTTTGAGTTCCCATGACTGCTTGGGAACGAAGTTTTGTATTTCGAGTTGGCGATTTACAATAAGGGCAAGCGTTGGTGTCTGTACGCGGCCGATGGAGAGTACTTGCCTGTTTTGCCCATACTTCATCGTATAGAGGCGGGTAGCGTTCATACCTAGTAGCCAGTCACCGATAGCACGTGAGAGTCCGGCTTCGTACAGAGGTTGGAAGTCGGAGGCATCTCGCAGTTTAGCAAATCCCTCACGGATAGCTTCTTCGGTAAGCGAAGAGATCCAAAGACGCTTCACCGGACAACGTGCCCCGGCTTTTTGCATCACCCAACGTTGTATCAACTCTCCTTCTTGCCCGGCATCACCGCAGTTTATGATCATGTCGGCTTGCTGCATGAGTTTCTCTATCACACCGAACTGGCGCTCGTAAGTAGGATTGCTAATAAGCTTTATTCCGAATCGGGGTGGTATCATAGGCAGGCTTCCCAGGCTCCACGACTTCCAGTTAGGAGTGTATTCGTGAGGTTCTTTGAGTGTGCAAAGATGGCCGAATGTCCAAGTCACCTGGTATCCGTTTCCTTCGATGTATCCGTCTCTCTTATCTCTCGCTCCTAATACATCGGCTATGTCTCGTGCCACTGAGGGTTTTTCGGCAATACAAACTATCATTCGTTCTCTTTCTATAAATTGTCGGGCAAAGGTACAAAAAAGTAGTAATGTTGGAAAGCACGGACGTTGGAAAGTATGAACGTTGGAAAGCACTTAAGCTGAAAGCAGCTACTCTTGCACAAAATCACAAGGGGCTTGAACAAGATTGCTATCCTTATGGACATTCTTTGCAATAAAAAGTACAGAAGTCTCCCCTGATGATTGCCAAAAGGCGTAATTTAGCAACCGGAATAATAGTCTTCGCAAACGAAGACCCAAATACTTAAAACTAATAATAGGATGAAACAAATTTCAATGAAGCACCTGGCATGCTTTTCTTTATTATGTTCCTCCGCAGCTTCTGCTGCCGAACGCCCCAACATTATCTACATCTTTACCGACCAACAAACAGCCAGCGCCATGAGTTGTGCCGGAAACCCGGACTTACACACTCCCAATATGGACCGGTTGGCTGCCGCCGGAATACTGTTTAATAACGCTTATTGTACTTCTCCACTAAGCGGCCCTTCGCGTGGAGCCATGTTCACAGGACATTATCCCGATGCGGTAGGATTATCGGTAAATGGTGCTCCCCTACCCGATTCATTAAAAACACGCACACTGGGGACGTTAGTAAAGAATGCCGGATATGATTGCGCTTATGGTGGTAAATGGCATGTGCCCGAAGCCGACATCCCCGACAAACTATTCGGCTTCGACAAGATACACGGGCATAATGATAACGGATTAGCCGATGCTTGCGTAGAATATCTCTCGCGTCCACATGAAAAGCCCTTCTTTCTGGTAGCTTCTTTCGATAATCCGCATAACATCTGCGAATATGCACGAAGCCAAAACCTCCCTTATGGTGAAATAGACACGCCCGATATACGTGAGTGTCCGGGTCTGCCTGCCAACTTCGCCAAGAATCCATACGATGCCGATGTGATTGAATATGAGAAAGCAGCCAATTTCAACGTGTATCCTACCGTTGAATATACTCCCGCAGACTGGCGCATGTATCGGTACACCTACTACCGTTTAGTAGAAAAGATAGATCAGGAAATCGGCAAAATAGTAGATGCCATCGACCGGCAGAATCTTTGGAAGAACACCGTAGTCATCTTCTCCAGCGATCATGGCGACGGCATCGGTGCCCATCAATGGAATCAGAAATCAGCTTTGTATGAAGAAGTGGTCAACATACCTTTTATAGTAACCCTGCCCAGCAAGAAGAATGCAGGCAAAGTGATGCCGCAGCTCATCAGCAACGGGGTTGATTTCTTTGCCACCGTTTGCGACTGGGCAGGTGTTCAGCCTCCTAAAGGTACTGCCGGAAGGTCTTTTCGCAAGATGGCAGAAGAGGGTAATCCGAAAAGTCCGCACCAGGAATATGTGATTACCGAAACCCGGTTCGACGGTAGCAAGACCCGTGGATGGGTAGTGCGCAGCCAGCGTTACAAATATGTGCTTTACGACAAAGGCAGGTATCGCGAGCAACTGTTTGACATGCAGAACGACCGGGGCGAAATGAGAAACCTCGTCCTGGAGAATGCTTTCGACGAAGAATTACAGAAACACAGGGATATTCTAGCCGAATGGATGGATACTTATAAGGTGAAACCTACCCGCCCGAAATTGCATGATGTGCCGGGGAAAAGGCTTTAAAGGCTTTACCCCTCACTCACCTTACCATGTGACACCGACACACCTTACCGTGTGTGGATGTCTCACCTTACCGAAGTCTTCTTGGCAGGGAAGAAATTCAAGAAAGTTTTATTCTTCTACCACCAGCCACCTCTCAATATTGCGCGTGGCGGCACTGAAATTCACCCCGATCTTGAAGAGCTTCCGCCCGTCTGCCTCAAAAGGCCGGGCGTAGTGCTTCTTGTCGATTTGCTGTAAAGCCTCTTCCGCCGTACCGTCCAGTTTGAACTCCATGACGTAGATGAATTTATCGGTTTGCAGCACCAGGTCAATGCGCCCTTCACTGGTATGGTATTCCGCTTTTACATAGAAGCCTACCAGCCGGAAGACAATAAACAACACGTTCTGGTAGTGCAACTCCAAGTCGCGCACAAGCTCGTAGGGGGTGTCAGCGAAGAAGCTGCGCAAGCGGCGGAAGAATGATTCGTAGTCGCCTGCACGTACCTCGCGAACAAACTTCCGGATCTCGAAGTCAGACTCTACCGCATTCTTCGGGGTATAGAAAGGAAGCAGGTATTTGATGAAACCCTCTTCCACTTCGTTGTTGGGAAAGCCCAGACGATAGGTCTTAAACTCAGTGTCATAGCCTTTAATCGTGAGGTATCCGCTTTGATAAATCACGGGGATGGGATTGGTCGATGTCGAATCGATGCTGTTCAATACGTCAGCACCCGTTTCCTCGTGCGCCATGCGGTGAAGGTCGTAGTGGTGATTTTGGAGCAACTCCACCAGATAACTGGGGGTGCCCGTTTCAAACCAATAGTTGCCGAATTCCTGTTTGTCAAAAGTATTAAGCAAGCTGAAGGGGTTGTAGATTCCTACGGAGTTGTGGGTGAAATGATAACCATCGTAGTCTTTTTGCAACTTCTGGTAGGTTTCTTCAATGGTCATGCCTTGGGCTTGGGCCAGTTGCCCCACGCTGTCTGCGAAATCGCGGTGCAGTTCCTCTTCGGTCATACCACAGAGTGTGAGGTACCGACGGTCCATTGAAATATCCTTCAGATTATTGAGGTCGCTGAACACGCTTACCTTGCCAAACTTGGTCACCCCCGTCAGCATACCGAACTTGATGCAGCCGTCTTTGCTTTTCAGTGCCCCATAGAACGCTTTCAGGGTATTGCGGAAACTCTTTTGCAATTCTTCGTTGCCGATGGCTTGCAGCATGGGCTTGTCGTATTCGTCCACCAATATGACGACACGCTGTCCCGTTTGCCGATAGGCACGGTCGATGATGCCTTCGAAGCGCATGGCGAGAGATTTCTCGTATGATTCTCTACCATACAACTTTTCCCATTCCATCAATGTACCGTTCAGCTTGTTCTCCAAACTCTCCGGCGTATCGTATTTCTCTGTGTTGAGGTCAATATGGAGTATGGGGTACTTCTTCCAGTCCTTTTCCAGCTTCTCTATTGCCAGACCTTCGAACAACTCTTTCTTCCCCTGGAAGTAGGCTTCGAGGGTGGAGATCAGCAGGCTCTTGCCGAAGCGGCGCGGACGGCTGAGGAAGTAATAACTCCCGGTAGTCACCATTTCGTAAATCAGGGCGGTTTTGTCTACATAGAAGTAGCCCTCTTTACGCAACTTATCGAAGTTCTGTATGCCGATGGGATATATCTTGTTGCTCATACACAAGTAGGTTTAAATATTAGCACATACAAAGGTAGGTTTTTCTGTGTAAATAACACAATATGAGTGATGAAAGTTTTTTAGGACGAGAGGCGGAAGAAACACCTTACCGAAAGAGGGTGACCCGCCATTACGGCAACATCACCCTCTCCCTAACTGAAATCCGATATTTCTCTTATCCTAGTGGATTGTCGTTCTCGTCTCCATCCGTACCGCCGCCTGTTGACGGGTCTTGGTCTTTGGTATTAGGCGAAAGCTCAATCCATTCCAGTTGCTCGCTATCTACCAGGGCACGGGTATAGGTGCCGGAACTCAGTTTGGTGCGTTCGGGCACGAATTCCACGCGCACGGCTTGCACCTGCTTTTCGAAGTTGAAGTCTTTGATATCCTTTACGCCTTTCGTGTCCAATACGTAGCGGAAGTACCCCAGTCCCTTGATGTGTACGCTCTTGCCTTGGCTCATGCGGGTGTGCATCACACCGGCGATGTCGCCCAATACGGCTTGAACGTCCGAGTTACTAACTGTGGAGATTTTCGCCAGGTCTTTGGCAATGGTCTCCGTTTCTACGGGTTTGCCCTGCACGATGGCGCGGGGGTAGTACACCGCTTGCTTCTTATTGAGCATCTTTATCCAATAAGGCATAATTTTAAATGTTTTAAAGGTGATTATTTGTATGCTCTGACTAGGGTTTGTCTTGTCGGCGACTCGACCGTGCCTTGTCGGCGACAAGTGGACGTCTTGTCGGCGACAAGACAAACCCTAGTCAGAGCAATGTTTTTAGGTTGAAAGAGAGGCGGATTTGGAAATCCTTATCCTCCTACTCGATTCTTTCAAGGTCATTTTATAGATATATTTGACCGGCGAAGCCGGTAATTGACTGGTAGGCTTTTAATGCCCACCAGAAAAATAAAACAAATGAAACGGATGGTCGCAAACTAATTGATCGCACGGACACAACGCACAGACAAACCGTTCGCCCGATAGCTGCTGAAGCTCGGATCCACGTTGGAACTGCCGAAGCTCAGGTAGTACCCATTGATGCCAGCGTAGGGCGACGCACTCCAGTAAGAACCGTTTTCTCCAACGTTGCTCAGGCTGCCAATGCTCTTGCGATAGCCCGACACCGGGAACGTTAAGCCTGATGTGCTGTTAGTAGCAGAAGAGTTCTCCCACTTCCAAGGACCGTTAGACGGATAGCCACTATTTTTAAACAATGACACATATTCGTCTTTTGTAGGCAATCGCCAAGTGCCCTTTAGGTAATATTTACACGGATCACCTGTGCCTGTTACTGTATTTTCTGTAGCAGGATCACCTGTCCAAGACTCATCCCAAGCGGTAACGGTGCAACCGTCCGGTTTTACAACGATTGTAAGGGGGTTTTCCGTGCTCCAACCAACGAGCGAACCGAACTGGAAGTACAAACCGGCATCGGTTGGCGCACCTATTTCGCAACCGCTATTATCGGCGTTGGCTATCAAGTTACCTTCTGCCCACTCTATCTGATTG
>JAEXAJ010000066.1 GCA_023458215.1 Bacteroidota bacterium | reverse complement strand
TTCTGAAGAAGACGGGCAGCCAGTTATTGGAGCCTCTGTATTAGTAAAAGGTACACAAATTGGTACTATTACTGGTGTAGATGGTGATTTTACATTACCAAACGTACCAAGTTCTGCGAAGACTTTGCAGGTTTCATTCGTTGGTATGCAGAGCCAGGAAGTGACTATCAAATCTAATTTGAGAGTAGTTCTAAAGCCTGATGCTCAGATGATTGATGAGGTCGTAGTAGTGGCTTATGGTACGCAGAGTGCACGTACTGTGACCGCTTCTGTATCATCAGTAAAAGCAGATGCTTTGAAAGATGTACCGAGTGTTAGTTTCGATCAAATGCTCCAAGGTCGTGCATCTGGTGTAAGCATCACTACTCCATCTGCTGGTGTTGGTCAAGCTCCGATTGTGCGCATTCGTGGCGCAAACTCTATAACATCCGGAACTTCTCCTTTATATGTAGTTGATGGAATTCCTATTGAATCGGGTAACCTTTCTACTTTGGCTAATGCTAATGCATTGGCGGATATCAATCCGGCCGATATTGTTTCTATGGATGTATTGAAGGATGCCGCAGCTGCTTCGTTATATGGTTCGCGTGCTGCTAATGGTGTTATCCTTATTACTACAAAGCAGGGACAGAGCGGAAAAGCAAAAGTAACTTATGATGGCTTTGTCGGTTTCTCTAATGCCACTGATTTTTATGAAATGATGGATGCTCAGCAGTATGTTGACTTTAAGAATATGGCTGTTAAGAACCGTTATGGAACGGATGAACTGTCATTGACTAACGGTTACGTCTCTCCTTATGGTAATAAAGCATTCAACATGATGAAAGATGCTAATGGCAACTATGTTGATACATCATGGAAAGATGCAGCATTTCAAGATGGTTTCTCACAAAGCCACTCAGTTGCTGTAAGTGGAGGATCTGAGAAGGTAAGATATTACCTGTCGGGTAACTATACTACTCAGGAAGGTATTGTAAAAGGAGATAAATATGACCGCTTGGGTGTTAAAGCCAATATCAATGCACAAGCTACTGACTGGTTGAAACTTGGTATGAATGCAAATGTTACTACCGGAACAACTTCTTATGTAGATGCTGCTCGCCGTGGTTCTAACTTTGCAGTTGGTGGTTTCCCACGTCTTGCGTTGATTAATGCTCCTAATATTCCTATGTATAATGAAGATGGAACTCCGTTCTATCTAGCTCAGGGTTTGGGTTATGGTCCAAACACTGTATTCAGCACTTTCTCTAATCCTGCTGCAATTCTTTCCTTGGGCAATGGATTGAGTTCTGACGTAACACGTTTTATTGGTGTATTTTATGGTGAAGCAACTCCTGTGAAGGGACTTACATTGAAAACTCAATATGGTGTAGATTACTCTCGTATTGAAGATCAGCGTTTTTGGTCTCCTAAACATGGTGATGGTGTAAATAGCAAAGGTTTGGCGAATGCTTATAATATAAAGAATGACAGATGGACTTGGACCAATACGGCAACTTATAAGTTCTCGTTGGGACAAAACAACTTCGATCTGTTAGCCGGTATGGAAGCTGCAGAAAGAGATTACTCTAACTGGACTGCACAGCGTAAAGATTTGCAAGACGATAAGTTTACTGAATTCCAAGGTCCTTTTGCATCGGCAACTGCAGGTGGTAATTTGAGCAGTAACTCAATGGTTTCATATTTCGGACGTATCAATTATGATTATGCATCTAAGTATATCGTTTCGGTTAACTATCGTCGTGACGGATATTCTGCGTTAAGTAAAGCTAACCGTTGGGGTAACTTTGGTGGAGCTTCTGCTGCATGGCGTATATCTGAAGAGGCATTCTTTGAACCTATACGCAATATCGTTAATGACTTTAAGATTAAGGGTAGCTACGGTGTAGTAGGTAATACGGATATTTATGATTATGCTTCGAAATCATTCTATTCAAGTTATAATTATGGTACAAATGGTACTTACGGTTTGGCTCAGATTGCGGACCCGAATCTGAAATGGGAATCTTCAGAAAAGTTCAGCTTAGGTTTCAATGCACGTTTACTGGATAGAATCGATGTTGATTTCGACTACTATTATACTAAATCTTCAGACTTGATTCTGGATGTTCCTCAATCACCGTCCAAAGGTATTCCTGGTGGAGTTATTACAACGAATGCCGGTAAGATGAAGAATAGTGGTATTGAATTAACTATTTCTGCCGATGTTATAAAGAGCAAGGACTTTACTTGGCAGACCAGTTTGAACTTTACTACCAATAAGAATGAAGTTATTTCATTGGCAGATGGCGTTGAAAGCATTCTTGGTGGTGACGATAGCGGTTTGGAAACTACTAATATCACCGTTCCGGGCAAATCAATCGGACGATTGTATTTATACAAAACAGCCGGTGTTGATCCTGAAACAGGTCGTAGAGTATTTATTACTCCTGAAGGAAAAGAAACTCTTTTGATGTTTGAAAAAGGTTCTTGGTTCTACAAAGATGGAACAGAATATGAAGGCGACTTCGAACCGGTTGATTGTGGCAATACACTTCCTACTTGGTACGGTGGTTGGTCCAACAACTTTAGTTACAAGGGTTTTGACTTGTCTTTGTTCTTCCAGTTCTCTGGTGGTAACAAGATTTATAATGGTACTAAGGCGAGTGTCAGCGATATGCGTTACTGGAATAACTCCAAAGACGTATATGAAAAATATTGGACTCCGGAACGCAGGAATGCAGAATATCCTCTTCCTATTTATGGTGATAATTACTCAAACGGTTCGGCCCTTCCTATCAGTGACTGGGTAGAAAAAGGTGATTATCTGCGTTTGAAGAATGTATCGTTGGGTTATACATTCAATACTAAGAGCTGGTCTAAATCTGTAGGTATATCATCATTGCGTCTTTATGTACAAGCACAAAACTTGTTTGTAATTACCGGTTATAGCGGTATGGATCCTGAAACGCTTACTAATGTGATGAGTGCAACTTTGGCAGGTGGTACTGATAAAAATACTTTGCCACAAGCACGTACTTATACCTTTGGTGTAAACCTGACATTCTAATTAATGTATTATTAATAGATAAAAGAAGTTACAATGAAAAAGATTATTATATTTTCTGCATTATGCGGTTCTCTCCTTTTGGGTAGTTGCAGCAGCAGCTTTTTAGATAAAGAACCACCCCTGTATGTGAATGAAAACGATATTTTCACAAGCCCTACTCGTATTGAAGCAACTCTGAACGGCTTGTATGCTGCTATCAAGAATACGGGAAGCAAATCTTTGATGGGTGGTAAGAGCTATCTGGTATTTGATAACCGTGGCGACGATATTATTAATATTTCCAATAACCTTGTGACTCTGTTTAATACCTATAATATGAATGTAGGTATTACGGATGCTGAGAATGCTGATACCTGGACTTATGCTTATTTGGCTATCAACAAGGTAAACACTTTCTTACAATCATTAGAAGGTGCTAAAGAGGTTGCCGGTGAAAACTATAACCGCTACGTACAAGAAGCTAAGTTTATTCGCGCGTTGGCATATTATTATTTGAATAATTTGTATCCTACTCCTTATTCAGTTAATCCTGAAGCAAAATCAGTTCCGTTGCGTCTGATTGCAGAAGTTGGAACTGACAATAACAACATGCCTCGTTCTACAGTGAAGCAAGTTTACGAACAAATTCTTGAAGACTTGAAGGATATTTCTGCACTGGATACAAATACTAATACTTATGCAAGTGTTACTCACGCTACTCAATCTGCTGCTAATATGCTAAAAATGAGAGTGTATATGGCTATGAATGATTGGGGTAATGCAATTACTGCCGGAAAATTGGTTACAGGTTATGAACTTCCTGACGATGTTACGTTGATTTATAAAGCACCTTATTTCAGCAAAGAGTCTATTTTTTCTTTGCCGATGGCAGATACCAACATTCCTAATACGCAGCAATCATTGGCAGAGTATTACTATGATGGTAAGATTATGCTGATTGACACAGAGAATGGTATCATGTCGAAACCTAATTATTCGTTGAGCGCAGACAAGCGTATTGAAGCTTTTAAAGGTAGTACGGGTTTACTGTTGAAATTTACGGATGCTAAAACTAAATTGCAATGGGTACCTATTTTCCGTTATGCAGAGACTTTGCTTGACCTTGCCGAGTGTTATGTTAATCAACCCAATGGTGAGTCTTCTGCAAAAGAATTATTGAAACAGGTTAGACGCCGTTCTATTGCAGCCGATGTTGACCCGTTGAATATAGATGCTTTAACCGGAGATGCTTTGAAGGAAGCTATCTATAACGAAAGACGTATTGAGTTCATTGGTGAAGGACTTCGCGGTATAGATATCATGAGACGTGGCGCTACTTTTACAAAAGTAACTGCAAACGAAACTATTGAAGTGAAGCCGTCGGATGAAAAATATACATGGCCGATACCTCAGGTAGAATTATTAATCAATAAGGATATCAATAAGTAACGGATGTTACTATTGTTCTAAAAGAACATTTCAATAAAGAGAGGCTGATTGACATTTTATGTTAGTCAACCTCTCTTTTCTTGTACTGCCATATAAACGTGTTATGTGCTATATATAAAAATATAGAGTAAATATCAAACAAGAAATTATTCTTTAAATAATAAAAAGAAGTAACTTTGTTGCCGCAAATATAACTAAAAATAGACTGAACTTTTTATGCTTGGACATTATACCTCTATGAGTCTTATTACTCTTGATGCTATTCCTGTACTATATTGATAATTAGTTTTTTATCTCAATTTTACACATTAATTTATTTTATGAAAGAAAAACTTGTACTGCTATTAGTCTGCCTTTTTATATGCATAGGCATGGCAACAGCGCAAACACAGAAGGTTACAGGCATTGTAATTTCTGAAGAAGACGGGCAACCGGTTATTGGGGCTTCCGTGTTGATAAAAGGTTCTCAAAAGGGGACTATAACCGGAGTTGATGGTGATTTTACATTGTCCGATCTTCCAACATCCGCCACATCTTTAGTGATTTCATACATAGGTTTGGTGACACAGGAAGTCCCGGTTGCTCCTATGATGAAGATAGTGATGAAATCTGATACCAAGACTCTTGATGAGGTGGTGGTGACGGCTATGGGTATTTCGAAGGCAAAGAAAGCTTTAGGTTATGCTGTGCAAGATGTGAAAGGTGAAAAATTGACTCAGGCTGCTAACAGTAATCTTTCGAGTGCACTACAAGGAAAAGTGTCGGGCATTGAAATCGCTTCGACTTCAGGTATGCCCGGTGCTTCCTCTAAATTGACGATTCGTGGCTCGCGTTCTTTTACCGGTGATAATACACCCTTGTATGTAATAGATGGCATGCCTGTGGCTTCTTCTACCGATCTGGATACATACAACTCAGTGACCGGTGCTGATTATGCCAATCGTGCTGTAGACATAGATCCTAATGATATAGAGAGCATTAATGTTCTGAAAGGTCAGGCAGCTTCTGCCCTCTATGGTATGCGAGCATCCAATGGTGTGATTGTCATTACAACCAAAAGTGGTAAGGGGAGCCGTAAAGGTAAACCGGATGTTACTATTAATTCCGGTTTGTCGTTCGATAAAGTTTCTACTATGCCGGAGTTTCAGAAGGAATTTGCCCAAGGCTATGCCGGTTATTACAATCCTACCATCTCTCTTGCATGGGGCCCTGTGATTTCCGAACTGGCCAACGATGCAGTATATGGAGGTAACACGGACAATGAATATACCAAAAAGGACGGAAAGAAGCCGGGACAATATTATGTACCTCAGCGTGCTAATGCCGGTCTTGATCCTTGGGCTACTCCGCGTACTTATGATAATGCTGATGGTTTTTTCAATACCGGTGTTACCTGGAACAATAGTATAAATGTGGCACAAAGTCTGGAGAAAAGTAACTATTCAGTTTCTTTAGGTAGTACAACTGCCAATGGTATAGTACCTTCTACCGGACTCGATCGCTATAATGCTAAACTTACTGCCCAGTCTCAGTTTAATGATAATTGGTCAACCGGATTTAGCGGTAACTTTGTATATTCTAAAATAAAGAAACAAACCGGAGCCAATAACGGTATCATGTCTACCGTTTACGGTGCGCCGTCCAGTTATGACCTGAATGGTATTCCTTCATATTACAAAGGTGCCCCTCATAAACAGAATACCTATCGTATAACCGATTCTTACGATGCAGCCCACTGGGCGGTAGATAACAACTCATTTACAGAACGTACGCAACGTTTCTTCGGGAATGCTTACGCACAATATTCTACTGATTTTGATAGTGAAAGCCATAAACTGGATGTAAAGTATCAGTTGGGTGTTGATTCTTATTCAACCAATTACGATGATACTTGGGGATATGGCCACTCAAATGGGTTCGGTAGTGTGGAAGAACAAGTGGTTACCAATACCGAGATGAACTCCTTGCTTACTGTTACCTATGACTGGAAAATAAATTCTGAATTGGATTTGAATGTGCTGTATGGTAATGAGTTCGTGAATGGAGCTTATAAACATACTTATTCTTCGGGCAGTAACCTGAACTTCCCGGGATGGGATCACATGGCAAACTCTTCTGTCTATTTGGCGAATAGTGTTTATCACCGTTCGCGCACAGTGGGCAACTTTGCCAATCTTTCTTTGTCCTATCGCAATATGTTGTATCTCAATGCAACTGTTCGCAATGATATCATATCCTCTATGCCGCGCAATAACCGCTCTTTCACGTATCCGTCCGTTTCACTCGGTTTCATATTTACAGAGTTGGAGGCATTGAAAAACAACGTGTTGACTTATGGAAAGATACGTGCTTCTTATGCCGAAGTTGGGCAGGCAGGTACTTATTACAATTCGTATTATTATACTCCGGTGTTTGGCGGCGGTTTTTCTTCAGGAACTCCGATTCAATATCCGATAGGGTCTGTAAAAGCATTTATTCCTTATTATAAAATATACGATCCGGCTTTGAGACCGCAGAATACAAAGTCCTATGAAGTAGGTCTTGACCTTGCTTTGTGGAACGGGCTGGTTTCTTTGAACTACACCTACTCTCGTCAGAATGTAAAAGACCAAATATTCGAAGTGCCTTTGGATACTACTACCGGATATAGTAAAATGGTAACCAACGGTGGTTCTGTTCATACCGATGCGCACGAAATAACTCTTTCTGTGAATCCTGTCAGAACTAGAAATTTTAACTGGGAGTTTGCATTTAATTTCTCTAAGATTGATAACTATGTGGATAAGTTGGCGCCGGGTGTAAATAGTATTGCGCTGGGTGGTTTTGCCGATCCTCAAGTTCGTTTGAGTGCGGGAGATAAATTTCCGGTGATCTATGGATCAAGCTTCTTGCGTAATGAGAATGGTGACATTGTGGTTGACGAAACCGGTATTCCTGTTGCCGGAGAAAACAGAGTATTGGGTACTGTATCGCCCGATTTCAGACTAGGCTTCAATACAACTTTCGAGTTCTATAAGTTCCGTCTTTCGGCTGTCCTTGACTGGAAGCAAGGAGGCAGCATGTATACAAGTACTGCCGGAATATTAGATTATTATGGTGTGACACAGAAGTCCGCCGATTATCGTAAGGCAGAGTACTTTTACTTCGATAGACCGGCCGTCAAGCAATTGGCCGACGGAAGTTATGCTCCCAATGATATCAAGATTAGTGGAAAAGATGCTTTTAATTATTTCGACCGGGTGAGTTTGATTTCCGAAGCCGGTGTAGTGGGTTCGTCGTTCTTAAAACTGCGCGAAATCGCACTGAGCTATCCGGTATTGGATAAACCATATTTGGGAGTGACGGTAAATGTATTTGCCCGTAATCTGCTGTTGTGGTCTGAGATGGATAATGGGATCGACCCCGAATCATCACAAGGAAACAACAACATGGCAGGCGCCTTTGAATGTTTTTCTCTTCCCGGAACATCCAGCTATGGTTTTGGTGTAACTGTAAAATTCTAAAATGCACGAATGAAAATGAAATCAATATTGAATATATCTAAAGCAGCCTTGGCTGTAGTGCTTACTTCCGTTACATTGGCTTCTTGCTCTGAAGATGTGATGGATCGTGTTAATAAGGATAAGGATCACACAACATCTGTTCCTGCCAAGTTTATCCTGGCTGATGTGATGACTTCCACCGCTTTTTATAATGTGGGAGGTGATTTGAATACATACTTTTCTATTTATGTGGAACATACGGTAGGCATTGATAGTCAGTTGGCCAATGTGGAGAAGCGTAACGGAGAGCCTTCGTCGTCGTCTAGCTTCGGAAATGTATGGAATAATCTGTATTCCAATTTAAAGAATGCACGTATCGCTATTAAAATAGCTTCGGATGAAACGATGGCCGATTATACCACCAAAGGGATTGCCGAAGTGATGGCTGCAATCAATAGTGCACTGATAGCCGATGCATTTGGTGATGCTCCTTATAGTCAGGCGGCACTTCCGGATTTGGCAAACGGACTGCCTCAGTATTTGAACCCCGATATGGATAAGCAAGAAGATATCTATGCTTCCATTATGCAATACTTAGACGATGCCATTGCCGATCTTCCCAAAGGTGACAAGTCGAATCCGATAGGAAGCTATGACTTAATATATAAAGGTGATAAAGCAGCGTGGTTGAAGCTAGCCTACGGATTGAAAGCCCGCTACACCATGCATTTGCTGGCTCGCTCTGCTTCTAAAGAAGCCGATTTACAGAAAGTGATAGACTATGTAGACCAATCGTTTGCCTCTATTGACGACCAGGCTGCTTTTGCCATCTATGATGAGTCTAATCTCAATCCCTTCTTTGACTTTCAGTGGAGCCGTAATGCATTGGCTGCCAGTAAGAGTTATGCTGACAAACTGATTGCACGCAATGATCCGAGAATGCGCCGTATATTCTCTACCGGTCGGGCATATTCTCAGTTAGGGATATCCGATCAGATTATCGGCGTGGATGATCCGCTGTATTTTGTATCACCCAACGGCACCGGAGACCCTTTGAAATATGAATACAATACGCCTATATTTGTCTATTCGCAAACTAGTCCCACTTTGTTAATGAGTTATCACGAGTTACTCTTTCTGAAAGCGGAAGCACAAGCACGTTTGGGGCATGAAGAAGCGGTCGGAAGTTTAAAGAATGCTGTAGTTGC
Organism: Bacteroidota bacterium; assembly: GCA_023458215.1. The sequence continues at coordinate 20,576 of JAEXAJ010000066.1, read as the reverse complement.
GGCTATTGCTAATGCAGAATTAGGAGTTAGGGCTGCAATAAATTCGCCTACACTTTTGCAATATGGCGGTGTGATTGAGACTACGGAGCCTGTTACTCCTGAGGAAGCGGAAGGTTATTTTGAAGCCTCTGTTAAGCCTTTGTTCAATGCCAACCCGGTGAAAGAAGTGATGGTACAAAAATACCTGTCGTTCCTCGGAGCTTTTGGCGAATCAACTGAATGCTATAATGATATCCGTCGTCTGAAAGCAATGGGAGAGGATTATATTCAATTAGACAATCCTTATAAATTTCCTTTGCGTGCGCCTTATGGTGCCGATTCTGTAAATGCCAATCCGAAGGTAGGCGAAGCTTTTGGTAATGGACAATATATATATACAGAGTCGGTTTGGTGGGCAAATGGTACTCGCTGATTGAGTTAATTAAATATTCCGAAGTAGGGAGGCTGCATTCAAAGCATATTTTGAGGCAGTCTCCTTCTTGTATGAAAGAAAGTTGTTTTGATTCATTCCGATAGGATTTTGAGCCAAAAACTTCCTATTAAAAACTAATATATTGAATATAGAAACAATGGTACCTTTATCAGCCTTCAGTGCCTTCAGTCTTTCGTATCGCCCTGATAAAGGGCATTCCGGCTGAAAGCGGTGCCGGAAAGTAAATCTTCAGCTTTCAGCGGAGGCGATTACATGGTCTGTTTGGGTCAAATGCATGGTCTGTTTACCCCGAACAGATGATCTGTTTCACTCAAACACATCATCTGTTTCACTCTTCACTAAGTCTTACTCAAGCCATACTCATTTGGTGTATGACATGGGCATGTCATACCGCACAACATGGGCATGTCATACCGCACAACATGGGCATCTCATGCTGCACGACATGCCCATGTCATGCAATAGATTGCTTTTAGATAGAAAGTGTCCCGCTTATTGTCTGATAGCAAGGGGTATTTGTTTAAGCAATCAACGACGAGACGGATGAACCCTCCAAGCCTCTTATTCAACCCCGCCTTCAGCCGAAACACCTTCTGTCAGGGCTATGTAAAAGGCTGAAGGCGCTGAATGCAGGAAACAGATGTAATGTTGGTCCGGCTTATTTCTGAGCGAAAATGAATAAAGCGTGATAAGGCGATAGGGTGACAAAGTGATAGTGGGATAATACTCTGTGCTATATAGCGCAGCTACTTTATCACCCTATCACTTTATCACCCTATCACTTTATCACTCTTTTCAAATTGCATAACGAACATAATTATCCTCTGTTCGTTTATAACATCAATTATAGGCATATACAAACCTTGCAGTATACCACCTTTGAATTAATTATAAAGATTTCCGAAAGATATCTGCAAAATTCGTTATATTTGCCGCCACGAAATATAGTATATATAATAAGGTATAGTAAATGAAAGAATTTGTAATCTCCGAAGTGCAAGCAGAAACAGCAGTATTGGTAGGTATCATCACAAAAGATCAAGATGAGCGCAAGACTAACGAATACCTGGATGAACTGGCATTCTTGGCTGAGACAGCCGGGGCGGAAATCGTAAAGCGGTTTACTCAGAAGCTGGACCAGGCACACTCTGTGACCTATGTCGGTAAAGGTAAACTGGAAGAAATCAGACAATATATAAAGAATGAAGAAGAAGCTGAACGTGAAGTCGGTATGGTGATTTTTGACGATGAACTTTCCGCCAAGCAGCTACGTAATATAGAAGCGGAATTGAAGATCAAGATACTGGATCGTACTTCGCTGATTCTTGACATATTTGCCATGCGTGCCCAGACCGCCAATGCCAAGACGCAAGTGGAACTGGCCCAATATAAATATATGCTTCCCCGTCTGCAACGTTTGTGGACTCACTTGGAACGCCAGGGAGGTGGCTCCGGTGCGGGTGGCGGTAAAGGTTCGGTAGGACTTCGTGGTCCGGGTGAGACGCAGTTGGAAATGGACAAACGTATCATTCTCAATCGCATGTCGTTACTCAAAGAGCGCTTGGCAGAGATTGATAAACAAAAATCCACCCAGCGTAAGAACCGTGGACGAATGATTCGTGTCGCATTGGTAGGATATACCAACGTCGGCAAATCCACCTTGATGAACTTGCTTGCCAAGAGTGAGGTCTTTGCCGAAAACAAACTTTTCGCTACCTTGGATACCACGGTGCGTAAGGTTATAATTGAGAACCTGCCATTCCTGCTGTCCGATACGGTCGGCTTTATCCGCAAACTGCCCACCGACTTGGTAGATTCCTTCAAATCGACCCTCGACGAGGTGCGCGAAGCCGATATGCTGCTGCATGTTGTTGACATCTCACACCCCGATTTTGAAGAACAAATAGAAGTAGTAAACAAGACATTGGCCGATATCGACGCTGCCGGTAAGCCGATGATCCTTGTGTTCAATAAAATAGACGCTTATACCTACGTGGAGAAAGCGGCTGACGACCTTACCCCCAAAACCAAGGAAAACTTAACACTCGAAGAACTGATGAAGACGTGGATGGCTAAACTGGAAGACAATTGTCTCTTTGTATCTGCCCGCGAAAAGATCAACATGGAGGAACTGAAGAGTGTGGTTTATCAACGTGTAAAACAACTGCACGTTCAGAAGTATCCCTATAACGATTTTCTTTATCAGACTTACGAAGAGAGCGAAGAGGAATGAAATTAGTTATAAGTTATGAGTTATAAGTTATTTGTTGATGTTCGTAATCTAGTAGTGTTACGGGCAAGTGCCAACAAATAACATATAACGAATAACTTATAACTCATAACTTATAACTTGTAAAGTCATGGATTACAGAAAACTGACTGAAGAAGAAATTCTTCGGTTGAAGAGCCAGTCGTGTCTGGCTGATGATTGGGGAAAAGTTTCCGTTGCGGAAGAGTTTACAACGGAGTTCGTGCACCATACCCGTTTTTCGGGGGAGGTGCGTTTGGGGCTGTTTCGTTCAGAATTTACTTTGCCCGGGGGAATCAAGAAACATTCCGGTTTGCGTCATGTGACGCTTCATAATGTAACGGTGGGGGATAACTGTTGCATAGAGAATATTCAGAACTACATTGCCAATTACGAAATAGGGCATGATACATTTATCGAGAATGTAGACATCATTTTGGTAGATGGGTTGTCGAAGTTTGGCAATGGGGTAGAAGTGTCGGTACTGAATGAAACCGGCGGACGTGAAGTGCTGATGAATGATAAACTGTCAGCTCACCAAGCCTACATTCTGGCGCTTTACCGCCACCGTCCGGAACTGATTGCACGGATGAAGGAAATAACCGACTTTTACTCCAATAAACATGCTTCCACTATCGGAACCATCGGCAATCATGTCATGATACTGAATACGGGTTCTATCAAAAATGTGCGTGTAGGCGATTATTGCCGCATTTGCGGAACTTGCCGTTTGTTTAACGGAAGCATCAATAGTAATGAAGTGGCACCGGTGCACATCGGGCACGGAGTGATTTGCGATGATTTTATTATTTCATCCGGTTCGCATATAGACGACGGAGCCATGTTGAGTCGTTGCTTTATCGGTCAAGCCTGTAAACTGGGACATAATTACTCGGCTTCGGACTCCTTGTTCTTCAGCAATTGTCAGGGAGAGAATGGTGAGGCGTGTGCCATCTTTGCCGGCCCGTTTACGGTGACGCATCATAAATCTACCTTGCTGATAGCCGGTATGTTCTCCTTTATGAATGCCGGTTCGGGTTCTAACCAAAGTAACCACATGTACAAACTGGGGCCTATCCACCAGGGAACTTTGGAGCGTGGAGCCAAGACTACTTCTGATTCGTACATCCTTTGGCCTGCCAAAGTAGGAGCGTTTTCACTGGTAATGGGACGTCACGTCAATCATTCCGATACCTCCAATCTGCCGTTCTCCTATTTGATAGAGCAGAACAATACGACTTATCTGGTGCCGGGTGTTAACCTTCGCAGTGTGGGAACCATTCGTGACGCGCAGAAGTGGCCCAAGCGTGACGGGCGTACCGATACGAACAAACTGGATCATATCAACTATAACTTGCTCAGTCCTTACACCGTGCAGAAGATGTTCAAGGGACTCGAAACTTTGAAGAATCTGCGCCATGCCAGTGGTGAACTTTCTGATATTTACTCTTACCATAGCGCAAAGATACAGAACTCTGCTTTGAAGAAAGGTATTCGTTTCTATGAGATTGCTATCCACAAATTCCTTGGAAACTCCGTTATCAAGCGTTTGGAAGGAATCAACTTTCAAAGTAACGAAGAAATACGTGCCCGGTTGAAGCCCGATACTACCATCGGAACAGGGGAGTGGGTCGATATTTCCGGTCTTATCGCTCCGAAGAGTGAGATTGACGTATTGCTGGATGGTATCGAATCGGGTGTGGTGAACCGTTTGAAGTGCATCAACGCCGAATTTGAGAAGATGCACCTTAACTATTACAACTACGAGTGGACGTGGGCTTATGATAAATTGGAAGAGTTTTACGGAATCAAGCCCGACAACATCACAGCCGCAGATATCATTCATATTGTCGAGAAGTGGAAAGAAGCCGTAGTAGGATTGGACCGCATGGTTTACGAAGATGCCAAGAAGGAGTTTTCATTGGCTTCCATGACAGGCTTCGGTGCTGACGGATCGCGCCTAGAGAAAGAACTTGACTTTGAGCAAGTTCGCGGTGACTTTGAAAGCAATCCGTTTGTAACGGCAGTCCTGAAACACATCGAGGACAAGACAGCGCTGGGCGATGAATTGATAGGACGGATGAAGAATATCGGCTGATTGAAGAAATATTTCAATAATACTTCTTACCTTTGTGTCACGATTAACTAACTTAAAATAAACGAGTAATTATGGCAACACCTCCGTTTAAGTATCAACCCATGTTCGAAAAAGGGGAAGATACTACCGAGTATTATCTGCTTACGAAAGATTACGTATCAGTAAGCGAGTTTGAAGGAAAACCTATCCTGAAGATTGAGAAAGAAGGTCTGACGGCAATGGCTAATGCAGCTTTCCGTGATGTATCGTTCATGTTGCGTCGTGCACACAACGAGCAGGTGGCTAAGATATTGAATGACCCCGAAGCAAGCGAGAACGATAAATATGTAGCATTGACTTTCCTGCGCAACGCCGATGTAGCATGTAAAGGTATTCTTCCTTTCTGCCAGGATACCGGTACTGCCATTATCCACGGTGAAAAAGGACAGCAAGTATGGACCGGCTATTGCGACGAAGAAGCCCTTTCACTCGGCGTTTACAAGACATACACCGAGGAGAATCTGCGCTATTCTCAGAATGCACCTCTCAATATGTACGACGAAGTAAATACGAAGTGCAATCTTCCCGCTCAGATTGATATCGAGGCTACAGAAGGTATGGAGTATGAATTCCTTTGTGTAACCAAAGGGGGAGGCTCTGCCAACAAAACATATCTTTATCAAGAGACAAAAGCCATCTTGAACCCCGGTACGCTGGTTCCTTTCTTGATTGAGAAGATCAAGACTTTGGGTACGGCCGCTTGTCCTCCTTATCACATTGCATTCGTTATCGGTGGTACTTCTGCCGAGAAGAACCTGCTGACTGTGAAACTGGCTTCTACCCACTTCTACGATAACTTGCCTACTACCGGTAACGAAGGAGGTCGCGCTTTCCGTGACATCGAATTGGAGAAGGAAGTATTGAAAGAAGCTCATAAGATTGGTTTGGGTGCACAGTTCGGTGGCAAGTATCTGGCACACGATATCCGTATCATCCGTCTGCCGCGTCATGGTGCTTCTTGTCCGGTTGGCTTGGGCGTTTCTTGTTCTGCCGACCGCAACATTAAGTGTAAGATCAATGAAGAAGGTATTTGGATTGAAAAGCTCGACAGCAATCCGGGCGAACTGATCCCTGCCGAACTCCGCAATGCCGGTGAAGGTGATGTCGTAAAGATCGACCTCAACCAACCGATGGCAGACATCCTGAAAGAGTTGACGAAATACCCGGTTTCCACCCGTTTGTCTTTAAACGGCACTATCATCGTAGGCCGCGACATCGCTCACGCCAAACTGAAAGAACGTCTGGATCGTGGTGAAGACTTGCCTCAGTACATCAAGGATCATCCTATCTATTATGCCGGTCCTGCAAAAACTCCTGCCGGTATGGCTTGTGGTTCTATGGGCCCCACCACTGCCGGACGTATGGACTCGTATGTTGATCTCTTCCAAAGTCATGGCGGCAGCTTGATTATGCTTGCTAAGGGTAACCGCAGCCAACAAGTGACAGATGCCTGCAAGAAGTTTGGTGGTTTCTATCTCGGCTCTATCGGTGGACCTGCTGCTATCCTGGCACAGAACAACATCAAGAGCATCGAGTGCGTAGAATATCCTGAACTCGGTATGGAAGCTATCTGGAAGATTGAAGTAGAAAACTTCCCTGCATTCATCCTGGTAGATGACAAAGGCAATGACTTCTTCAAGCAATTGAAACCTTGGAATTGCAGCAAGTAAGAGTGTAAAGACTTCTAATAGAGATAAAAAAGGCCGCTTCGGAATAGCTCCGTAAGCGGCTTTTTAGTGGTCGTTGATGAGTTGCCACTTGTTTCCCCTCATGAAACCAGTAGTTCCCCCTCATGGAACCGGGAGTTTCACGGCATGAAACCGGGAGTTTCTCGGCGTGAAACAAGTGGTTTCGTTTGTTGAAACTAAACCTTTTCTTTATCTTTAGCCCCTTAATTACTAATATCTAACTTATGAATCAAACTCTTACACGACAAAACCCGCCGCAACACATCGTTTGGCTCGATGTAGTCCGCTTGGTAGCCATGTTTACAGTAGTGTGTTGCCATTGTACCGATCCTTTTAATTTCTATCCGGGAGATGCGCCGGACATTGCAGACATTAAGTTTTGGGGAGCTGTTTACGGAGCGGCACTTCGCCCTTGCGTACCGCTTTTTGTGATGATAACCGGTGCGTTGCTATTGCCGGTAAGTGGTGAGACATCCGTATTCTACAAGAAACGTATCCCTCGGGTATTCTTTCCTTTCCTTATCTGGTCGGTGGTGTATAACCTCTTTCCATGGGTTACGGGATTACTGGGAGTTGACCCGCGTGTAATTCTCGATTTCTTCCCGTATTCAGGCGAAGAAGTGATGCGTCAATCTTTAGCTGTGAGTATGGGGTATATCGCCGAATTTCCTTTCAATTTCTCATTGCTCGATGTACACATGTGGTATATCTATTTGCTGATAGGACTTTACCTCTATATGCCTATTTTCTCTGCCTGGGTAGAGAAAGTATCGGAACGTGCTAAGCTCTGGTTTCTTGTGGCATGGGGAGTGACGTTGCTTATACCTTATTATAATGAGTTTGTATCCCAATACCTTTGGGGAACTTGCTCTTGGAACGCATTCGGTACACTTTATTACTTTGCCGGTTTCAACGGCTACCTGTTATTGGGGCATTATCTGCGTCGTCACGACTGGAGTACCAAGCAACTCTTGGGATGGGGAATCCCCCTGTTTGCGGTGGGCTATGCCGTAACGTTCTTCGGTTTCCGCCACATGACGGCACAACCTAATTGTACGGATGAAGGGCTGGAATTGTTCTTTACCTATTGTTCGCTGAATGTAGTGATGATGACGATACCTGTATTCATGCTTTGCAAGAAAGTGAATTTCACTTCCGAACGGGTGAAGAAACTTTTTGCCAACCTCACGCTTTGCGGGTTTGGCGTATACATGATACATTACTTTTTCACCGGTCCTTCGGTAGTTTGGATGCGGGCACTTGATGTACCCATCGGTCTACAAATTCCTTGTGCGGCGGTGATTGCTTTCGGCATATCCTGGTTCCTGGTAGCAATGGCATACCGCCTCTTCGGAAAGAAGACGAAATGGGTACTTGGATAAATACTCCTGCTTAGAGATTTTTCTTCATGATTAGATGGTTCTCGCCATCTAATCGTTGATAGGTAACCTCATTCATAATCCGGCGGATAAGGAAGATTCCAAGTCCGCCTATCTGACGCTCCTCGGCAGGAATGTCGAGGTTGACTTCGGGGGCGCTGGTAGGATCGAACGAAAGGCCGTTATCTGTCAACAAGAAAATAAGTTGGTTTTCGCCGGAGGTGGTCTTCAATATAATTTCGTGTGCCTCTTCTTGCGGATAAGCATACATGATGATATTGGAAACTGCTTCTTCCAAAGCCAGATTGATGTGCATAGTGGTTTCCATAGATAAGGATAACTCTGCGCCCAATTCTTCGATAAACTCGGCTAGTGTCGCGATCTCGTCCAAATTATTGGTGATTCGAATTTCTTTTTCCATGATGTTATTCTGATTTGTAGTGTAGTAATAAAATAGTTAGGTCGTCACTGGCTTCTGCCTGCTGCACGTGGTCGGCAACCGATTTAATGACAGCGTCCACGATGTCACGTACATGGCGGGTGTCACTCTGTGCTACAGTCTCCAGCAAACGATCTTCACCGTATAGTTTCTTTGTCTCGTCTTCGGCTTCCGTCACACCGTCGGTATAAAGGAAGAGCAGACAGTCTTTTTCGATTTCAATCTCTTCTTCAGTGTATTCCATGTCTTCGACAATACCTGCAAATACCTGTATCCTGGCTTTCAGGAAATAAGGTGCTCCGTGTGCAGGTATTACGATAGGCGGGTTATGTCCGGCATTACAGAAGCGAAGGTGCCCCGTCTTCAAGTCTAAAATTCCGATGAAAAGAGTGATAAACATGCTCGATTCGTTGTTCTCGGAAATAGAACGGTTCATGTGCGTCATGATCTTGGCAGGCGAGTCGAATTGTTGTGATAATGTACGGAACAAGCTTCGGGCAATAGCCATGAAGAGGGAAGCGGGAACTCCTTTGCCCGAAACGTCGCCTACCACAAAGTAGAGTCGGTCGCTCTCGATAAAGAAATCATAAAGGTCGCCACCCACTTCCTTGGCGGGTTGAAGCACTGCATGCAGGTCTATGTCGTTACGCTCCGGATAAGGAGGGAATATCTTAGGGATCATTCCCATCTGTATTTCATGGGCAATGGATAGTTCGCTTTCAATACGCTCTTTGGCTGCTGTTGTGGTCTGCAATTCTGTTACATAGGTTGATAGGGAATGCTGCATGTAAACCAGTGAGTCGCGCAAGTCCTTTATCTCATTCTTGGAGTGTACTTCGGGCAGATTTACATCGAAGCGTCCTGTTGCAATAGCGCGAGCCGACTTGGAGAACGCTCTGAGCGGGCGTACCAATCTGTGGATAATGTGGTATAAGAGCGGTAGCAGTATCAGCATCCCGGCCAGGAAGATGTAGATAATGCGGTGTAAAGTGGAATCCAGTTTACTCAGTATTACCTGGCTGGAACATACCGTACAGATAGACCAACCACTGTTAGGAATGGCCGTATAGAAAGCAAAAGAGTTTTGATTGGCATTGTCGAACTGCTTTGTACCGGTATGTCCCGCTAACATTTCCTGACCAATCTTTTCCTTTGGGCCATTCTGCGTGTCGTAGGCATCGGAGAAGATTGTTTCATTCATAATCTTCGTCAGGTTGGGATGAGTCAGGTAGCTACCGTTACGACTAAGCAGGAAGGTGTAGCTTGATGCGTAGGGCTTTAACTGGTTTACAATATCCGTGAAATGGGATAGGGAGATGTTTGCAGTGAAAATGGCATACACTTCCCCTTGCTTATCGCATAACGGCAAAGAATAAGTACTCATTATCGTGTTCCCACCACCTGTGTCGTAGTAAGGTTCACTCCAATAACTTTGCTTCAATAGCTTGGGAATCAGATACCAGTCCATGCACGGATAGTCATAATCGGTTCCACCCAGTACTTGATACTTTATATCTTGGCTTTGTGAGCTTTCAGCCGAAGCGTACGGCATGAAATATTTCCCTTTCTCTTTATAATATTCCGGGACAAAGGCGATTCCGCTTCCTACAATCAAATTGTTTCCGCTGACAATCGGAATGATGAGGTTGCGCAAGGAGTCCGGATGATTGCGGTTTTTCTCAATGAGCCAAGTAGACTGTTTGAGAGTGGACTCTACAATCCGGAGTTCTCCGCTGATTTGCGTAGCTATGTTCTTGAGCGCACCGTGGGCATGGTCTATGGCGTCATCGGTTATCTTTTCACGACTATAATGGTAGAACAGTGCCATGACGCAGATAAATACCACTAGCGTGAACGACAAGACGTAAATGCTTAGTTTGGTGGCGAATGAATGGGAGTATATACGTTTCATGAGTTGGACAAGTGCTAAAGGTTATTTGACAAAATCCTCATAACGAATGGCGGGTGTACCCTTGGGAGTCAGTATCTTCGAAGCAAGCTCAAATCCCTCGCGGCTCAAGTGGTAAGTGCGTTGTTCGTTTTTCCGGTTTATTTGCAACCGCAATACTTCTTCCAGCATTTTGCGTTGGTGGTAACGGTTGGTACCGATATTGTGCTTTTTGATTTGCTCCATCACAATATCCAATGCCTCTTCGCGGTGTTCGTTTGCCCATACCCATCCGCGCATGCTTGCTTTGGCTATCTTATGTGCCACTTCCGGATTTTTGTTGTAGAACTCTTCGGTAACATAAAGTCCGTCTTCGGGCAGATTGTATCCATAGTCGGCAAGACGCAATACGTTGGCGGAATCAATCTGCATTCCATATTCTGCCAGCTGTAAATACTCATTGTAACTACCAACCAGACAAATATCTACGGCACCGGACATAAAGACGTTGACTCCGCTATTGAAGCGTGTCCATTCTATTGCGCCCAATTTGTAATGATCGGCAAGGCGATCCAGCAATTTGTGGCTCAGATGGTTCCATACGGCAATCTTCTGATTACGCAGCGATGCTTCGTTTTTTAAAGGGGAGTGGCTTATCAGCATCAGGCTATTTTCTTGTGAAGTTTGCAATATATTCACAACCCGTGCACCGGAAAGCCGTTCCATAAATGCGTATGACAAATTCATCACCACTACCTGTGCACGTCCTTTCTCCATCATTGAGAACGAGCTTTCCGATATGGCAGGATGTTGTATCTGTAAGTCGAGCCCTTCTTCTTTATAGAAACCAAGCTTTTCCGCCACATAATAACCGGCAAACTGGGCTTGGGCAGTCCATTTAGGAGTGAGTATAATGCTCTGAGCCTGTACAATATATGGGAAAAGAAATAGCATTGCCGGTAGCAAGCATGCAATGAACTTTAGTTTTCTCATGTTGATTCTTGATTTAGCGAATGTTGAATATAGAAATACATCCGGTTATTTCAAAGATATGTTTGATTTCCGGCTGCATGGCTTCTATGGCAAGGTATCCACCATTTTTGGCTACACTCTTTTGAAGAATAAGGAAGCCTCTTATGCCGGAACTGCTGATGTAGGACATCCGCTCACAGTTAACGATTATATTGGGTTGCTTTTCTTCGAGTAGTGGTTGTATGGCATTGTTGAAGTCACGTGCATTGGCTGTATCGAGTCTCCCCTCGATATCCAGTACAATGATACCGTCTACCCGGCATATATTGGTCATAAGGGTTGCTCCCGGTTTAAAGTTTGTGTCGATGCTTTTTTTAAGTACCAATTGGTTTTTCTTTCCATCCGAATGATAGGATACTTCGTCCATGATGCGATGAATGAGCAGACGCCCGATTTCTTGAATAATTTGCTGCTCCATAGATGCTTTGGAGGGAGATACAACAGTGCGGTTCGGGTCAAGGGGAGCACCTTCGTCTGTGATTGTAAAAGCTAGTATACCCGGTTCGATAACCACTTGGAGAATAATTTGACTCGGTTTCTTGTTTGTTTGAGTATGTTGGATGATATTGGTAACTACCTCTTCTATGGCAAGTGCTATGCCCATTGTTATTTTGGAAGGCAGATCCAGTGAGGTTCCTAAGTCTTCGATAAATTGTGAGATACGTGTTACTTCCTTTAACTGGTTGTTAATAATAATTTCTTTTTCCATATTCTTATTGTTATGTATTGTGCGGGGTTTGTTTGCGAGCCTGACAAATGTTTCACAAATATCTCTATTCTTGCAATCAAATACTCGGTGTTTCTTCCTGAAATGTGTCCCATTCTGAGGAGTGTCATTAAAATGGGACGTATTAATCGGCCCTCAATACATCAATATAGAATGTTTGAAGGTGTATAATCTAATAAAAAACTTGCATAAGATATTGTCAATTGATTACTTTTCCTATCTTTGCTACCGGATAAAATACGATAAAGAAGATGACTAGTGTGGTAGCTTTGTTTATAGAATTATTACTAGATATTGTTGGCTTTGTCACCGGTATTGTTGTATTGAAACGTTCGTTTGAAAGTAAACTCCGGCGTGCCTGGGGAATGCTGGCAATCGCTCTGTCTCTTTTACTATTATGTGATAATCTGGAGTGGATGTGGCTTTTTAGTCAGGGCGTCGAACGTGTTCCTCTTTTTGTTGATTTGCCTATGGATCATCTTTCCATTTGGCATATAGTACGTACGGTCATTTTTTTCCAGCTCTTTTCTCTATTTCCTATTGCTGCTTTAAAACCGGGTTGGATGATTGCATCACGCATTCTTAATATGCTTATTCCCGTTTTACTGATAACTTGTATTAGTTGCTGTTACCAGTTTTTCAATGGGCATTATACTTCATTAGGGTCATTTGCTGCTATCTGGCAAAATATCGGAAACGAGGATGTAATTGTAAGACTGGTGTTGTTTATTGTGAGTGTGTTGGCTCCCTCTATTAATTTCCTGCTTCCTTTTTTAGGTAAATGGATTCCGTTTCGTCGTAGGCAGAGTAGGGGCATGTATATCTATATGGGGTGTTTCGCACTGATTATGTCGGGGTATATCTGGCTAATGTTAGGCACAAGTGGATTAAGCTTTAACTTTTTCGGCTATTTTGTGATAACACCAACTATTTACCTGAATATACTTTATATCCGGAATGAAAATCCATTGTCTTTACCTCCGTTGCCGATTGATAAGATGAATCAGCAAGAGATAAACACGATAAAAGAGATCGAAGTATCACCTTTAATTTTGGAATTGAGCGATCGTTTGCAGGCGTTTATGATAGAACATACCCCTTTTGTAAACTCCCAGTACTCCATGCAGGATTTATTGGGGGATATGAAAACCAATGAGCACCGGCTTAGCAAAGTGCTGCGCTATAATGGTTTTTCCGGTTTTCGTGATTACATCAGTTTCAAACGCTTGCAGTATTTCAAGGAACAAGCTGTATTAAGGAAGGAACTGACTGTTAAAGAGCTGATGTTTATGAGTGGTTTTACTTCACGTTCCAGCTTTTACAGGTATTTTGCAAGTCTTGAAAATATGTCTCCAAGCGAATATATTGAGAAAATAAGAAAATGAGGTTAGCTAATTCAGATAAGATGTAACTTTCCCACTTATTTGCAATAGGGAAATTTCACAAAGTTTGGTATCGTATTCTGCTGAAAGGATACGTTCTTCGGCATCGAGCAGACTTTTCTGTGCTTCACGCATCTCGATACCGGAGAGATTTCCAAGCATATAACGCTCCATCGCAATTTCGTGATTCTCTTTGGCGGCGACAAGATTTTGCCGTTCAAGGTTCAACATCTGTAAGTTGTTTTGGTAAGCTTGCCATAGGTTGCTAAGGTCAGCTCGCAGGGATTGTTCTACTTGTTCACGTTCCAGACGGGCGTTTTGAATGGCGATGCTTGCATTGCGGCGTTCGCGACGGCGGTTCCCGTCGAACAGGTTAAAACCGACGGTCACACCAACATTCAGTCCCAGGTTGCTGCGACGGCTGTTGGCGGAGATATCGTATTTGTTGAGGGTATAGCCATACCCGCCGTTCATTCTTACGTAGGGATAGTCGCGGGCACAGACTTTCTTATAATCCAGCCGGGCAAGCGTGTTGTTCTGTTCTGCTTTCAACAAGGATGAGTTGATTTGTAAGGTGGCATTCCATAACTCTTCGAAGTTCATTATATTGTTTATAAAGATGATACTGTCACGGATAATGAAGGCTTCATCCACATCTTTGTTTGCCATCAGTTCATTTAGCTGGATACGCGAAGTGTGCAAGAGTTCTTGTTGTTTCATATACTGCGCACTGTCGGCATTGAAATCGACTTTTGCCTGTTGGTAATCCAGGCGTGAGAAGTTACCGATATGATAGCGTTCTTCCACGATGCGTAGTCGTTCTTTAGATAAGGATACGGCATAGCGGAAATTCTTCAGGCGTATCTTCTGTTGTACGTAGTTGTAATATTCCGCTGTGATATTGGCAATCAAGTCTTCGATGGCGATACGGGTATTTGTTTCGCCTTGTCGTTCTAACTCTTTTAGCTTCTGATAATTGGCGGTGATATTGAAACCGTCGAAGATAGTCCAGTTCAAGTTCAATCCGGCATTCAGGGTTTGGTCGAATATACCGTTATCTTTGGTGGTCTCACCGGTTGAACGGAGTTTGGTTTCTGTATTGTCCAATGTTCCTTTGTATCCGGCGGAGAGGTCGAGGGTAGGCAGATATCCGGCATTGCCTAAAGTAGTATTGTTCTTGCTGACTTGCTCCTCATTGCGGGTGATACGGAGAGAATAGTTGTTCAACAATCCTTGTTCCAAGCATGATTTTAGGGTATAAGTAACATGCTGCGCATGGAGGGATAGCGTTGTACTAATAGTGGCTATGAAGATTAAAATTGTTCGTTTCATACTTTCTTTAAATTACTTCGATTGGTAGATATATAACTGTAAATTGCGGGAACGATGTACATTGTCAGCAGAGTCGATACCAGCATGCCGCCTACTACTGCCGTACCCATGGCTATGCGTTGGTTGCTTCCCTCACCCGTTGCAAATGCTAATGGAATCAAACCCAACACGGTTGAAGCACTTGTCATCAAGATGGGGCGTAAGCGTTGTAATGCAGCATCTTTAATAGCACTCATTTTGTCTTCACCCGTATCTTGCTTTTGGTTAGCGAATTCCACAATAAGAATACCGTTCTTTGCTACCAGGCCGATCAACATGATAATACCGATCTGGCTAAAGATGTTCATCGTTATATTGGTAAAATACATGAAAACCAATGCTCCGGCAATGGCAAGAGGTACTGTCAGCATGATGACCAACGGATCTTTAAAGCTTTCGAATTGGGCGGCAAGAATCAGGTATATCAATACGATAGCCAATACAAAAGCAAACATCAGGCTGGAAGAACTTTCACGATACTCTTTAGAATCACCTGTCAGTGCGGTGCGGAAAGTATCGTCCAACGTTTCTTTAGCAATTTTATCCATTTCATCCAAACCCTGACCGATTGTTTTGCCTTCGGCAAGTCCGGCGGAGATAGTGGCGGAGACAAAACGGTTGTAACGATAGAGCTTGGGAGGGGCGATGCCATTGGTTAGTTCGATGAGGTTATCCAACTGAACCATGTCACCTTTATTGCTACGGATATAAATCCCTTTCAGGTCCGCGGGCTTGTTACGTTGCTGGCGGTTGATTTCCCCTAAAATTTCGTACTGCTTTCCGTTCATATAGAAGTATCCCATGCGTTGGCCGCTTAATCCGTATTGCAGGGTTTGCGCTATGTTCTTGGTACTGACACCCATGATACTTGCCTTGTCGCGGTTGATGTTGATACGTGCTTCGGGCTTACTGAATTTCAGGTCAACATCAGCCATTTGGAAGACGGGGTTTTCGTAGACTTTTGTTATGAACTTAGGCAGCACTTCTTGCAGCTTCTCAATATTGGTAGCCTGCAATACGTACTGTACAGGCATTCCACCTCTACGACCGCCAAAGGAAGAAGATTGTTGTACAAAGGAACGTGCCTTTGTTTTCGTTTGTACGGCCTTCGATAGTTTCTCGGCAATATCCATCTGTGTATAGTCACGCTCTGTCATGTCTTTCAAAGTAATGCGAACATTACCACCACCATTGGAAACGCGGGCTGTTACCGCTTTGGCGTCCGGAACGAGAGAATCGACCAATTGATTGATATCTTCGGTATAATCACGCATGAATTCATAGGTCACCCCTTCGGCACCCATTGTATTGATACTGATTTGAGAACGGTCTTCCAAGGGAGCCATTTCGGCAGGGATTGTCTTCCAAAGAATACCGATTGTGACAATAGTTACGAGTGTAAAAGGCAGCGCAATCCAGCGGCGTTTCAGGAAAGCTGCCAATGACTGACTGTATAGACGGTTCATTCCATTAAAGAACGGTTCGGTCTTCCGGTAAAACCAACTCTGCTTTTCTCTTTTTATGAGAAGTTTGGTGGCAAGCATCGGTGTAAAAGTCAATGCGGCAAAAGAAGAAATAATGACTGAACCGGAGACTACCAGACTGAATTCCCGGAATAAACGTCCCGTAGTGCCTTCCATAAATACAATAGGGAAGAATACCGCCACTAACGTAATCGTAGTAGAGATTACCGCAAAGAATATTTCTTTGGCTCCTTCGATACCGGCTTCTTTCGGTGGCATCCCTCGCTCTATACGGACGTAAATGTTTTCCGTCATTACAATCGCGTCATCCACCACAAGTCCTACCGCCAACACGACCGCAAGCATAGATAACACGTTGATGGAGAATCCGGCAAGATACATTACAAAGAATGCTCCAATCAGTGATACAGGGATTACGATACAGGGTACCAGCGTTACACGCCAGTCGCGCAGAAAGAGGAAAATAATGATAATTACCAGTATGAATGCTTCGTACACCGTTTGTTTTACTTCGCTGATGGAAGCACGGATAAATTTGGTGTTGTCGAATCCGTAGTCGTAGTGTACGTCGTCGGGGAGGTCTTTTTGCATTTTCTCCATACGCTCATACACTGCATCGGCTATTTCTATATGGTTGGCCCCCGGCTGAGGCGTAACAACGATACCTACCATTGGTACACCGTTCATCTTCATGTAGCTTTTGATGTCCGCCGGACCGAGTTCGGCACGCCCGATGTCGCTGAAGCGGACAATACGGTTGCCATCTTCTTTCAGAATAAGGTTGTTGAACTCTTCTGCCGTATGCATTAATCCCAAAGTGCGGATGGTAAGCTCGGTGGTGTTACCTTCTATACTACCGGAAGGAAGCTCTATGTTTTCATTGTCTATGGCAGTTTTTACGTCAAGAGGAGTAATACCGTAGCCGGACATTCGAATAGGGTCTAACCATAAACGCATGGAGTAGCGCTTCTCTCCCCAAATACTTACACTACTTACATCGGAAATCGTTTGAAGTTGCTCTTTTACGGTGAGGTCGGCTATCTCACTCAATTCCAGCAAAGAGCGTTTGTCGCTTTGAAGGGCAACCATGAGGATGGGAGTGGCATCGGCATCTGCTTTAGAAACAGTCGGAGGGTCGCAATCGCGCGGCAGAAAACGTTGTGCACGTGATACTTTGTCACGTACGTCGTTGGCTGCTGTTTCCAAATCGACGGAAAGTTCAAATTCAACGGTAATGCGGCTTTGTCCTTGCTGGCTGACGCTAGAAAGCGAGCGAATCCCCGGAATACCGTTGATGTTTTGCTCCAATGGTTCTGTGATCTGATTTTCGATCACATCGGCATTAGCTCCCGGGTAGGAACAGGATACTGAAATGATAGGATTATCCACTGACGGGTATTCACGGACACCGAGATAGTTGTACCCAATGAAACCGAAGAGTAGGATAATCAGTGTCAATACGGTAGAGAGTACCGGACGGCGTATGCTTAATTCAGATATATTCATGATAATAGGTTTTAAATGAAGAATGAAGAATGAAGAACGAAGAATTGCTTGCAGATGCTTCTAGTATGCGGATAATTCTTCATTCTTCATTTTTAGTTCTTAATTTATATTGTCCAGTGTTACCGGCAATCCTGTACGAAGTTGTAGAGTTCCGGAAATGATAATGGTATCTCCTACATTCAATCCTTGTACAACTTGTACTTCAGATTCGGTACGAATACCCGTAGTGATTTCTACAGGTTCGGCCTTACCGGACCGATAGAGGAATATTTTATCTTTACCCATTTCCGGCACGATGGCTTCTGACGGAACTGCAATGGCATTTTCTATCTCTTCTTTGTTTAATTTGATGCTGGCATAACGTCCGGGCAATACACTGCCGTTTGTGTTGGGGTAGAGTGCCCGGATAGTCAAGGTGTGAGTGATAGGGTCTATTTTGGATTCACGTGCGTAAACAGTTGCGTGTAGCGCATTCAATTTCCCTTCGAGGGTGAAGTCCAGTCCGGCACCGGTTTTTACGTCACCTGCGTAGCGTTCGGGAACGGAGAATTCTACTTTCAGTGGAGAAATTTTTGTCAATTTGGCTACGATAGTGCTGGGCGAAGCGTATGTTCCTACGCTGACCTGACGCAGACCAATCACACCATCGAAGGGTGCGCGCATTTCTGTTTGCAGGATATTGGCTTTCACCAAATCTATATCGGCATTAAGGGTTGCCAGATCGGTCTTCACTTGTTCATAAGCTTCTTTGCTGACGGCGTCCCTTTCCAGCAAAGCATTCTGACGAAACACACGGTCTTCTGCTAATTTCAACTGCGAAACTAACCGTTGAAGTTGTGCTTGCAGGGGGCGGTCGTTTACTTTTGCCAATAGCTGTCCTTTCTTAACGAAGCTACCCTCTTCAAAATTGATTTCGACGATTTTCCCGGAAGTCTCGAATGAAAGATCCACTTCTTCATCGGGCAGCAAACTGCCGCTGATTTGAATCTCGTCTTTCAGCAGTTGCGGTTTTATTATTTTAGCGTTTACATTGAGTATTTTTTTTCCACCACGTT
Organism: Bacteroidota bacterium; assembly: GCA_023458215.1. The sequence goes on along the minus strand of JAEXAJ010000066.1, from coordinate 1,807 downwards.
GCCCGGTCATAACCTTGTCGGCAGCCGTTAATTCTTTATTTTCTTTGGGGAGTTGAGAATAAATCCCTCCTCCAATAATTCCGGCACCAATAACGATGATAATGCCCCATTTTACCTTTTTGTTCATATCGTAGTCTTAGTAGTAAAAATTTAGCCTTAAGTTTTGACAAAAGGCTAGTGGAAAGGTTTAAATAAGGAAAGGTTAAAAAAGGTGATAAGGTGGTAAAGTGGGAAGGTGATTTTTAATATCCGGCTCTGTATTTTCCTTCTTCTTTATCATCCAGCATACTCAGGTAGGAAGAATAGCGCGATTCACTGATATAATGTTCCTCTACAGCTTTGCGAACAGCGCAGCCCGGTTCTTGGCGATGAGTGCAGTTTCCGTAACGACAGTCGGCAGAAAATTTAAATATCTCAGGGAAATAATGTCCTACTTCCTCTTCTTCCATATCGAAAGTTCCAAAACCTTTGATACCCGGCGTGTCGATGATATATCCATCTCCCGGAACCGGAAACATCTCAGAGAAAGTGGTGGTGTGCATCCCTTTGTTATGATAAGCTGATATTTCACCGGTCTTGACGTTCAGTTCCGGTATTATGGCATTGATTAGAGTCGATTTGCCTACACCGGAATGTCCGGAAAAGAGGGTTACTTTTCCTTTTAATTCTTCTTTGATGGTATCGATGCCCTCTTCCTTTAAGGCAGAAACTTTGAAACAGGGATAACCGATAGTGGTGTAGAGGTTGATAAGCCCGTCTAAATAGTGTAGTTCGTCTTCGCTGTAGGCGTCTACTTTGTTGAAAACGAGCTTTACGGGGATGCGGTACGCTTCGGCTGATGCAAGAAAACGGTCAATAAATGTAGTAGATGTTTCGGGGAAGTTTATCGTTACTACTAACAGGCATTGGTCGAGGTTGGCGGCAAGGATATGCGATTGCTTGGATAAGTTGGAAGCACGGCGTATGATGTAATTCTTGCGGTCTTCAATTTCACTAATGAATGCAGTACCTTCCTGATTCATTATAATTTTTACATGGTCACCCACAGCTACCGGGTTGGTGCTTCGGATGCCTTTCAATCGGAAGTTCCCTTTGATTTTACATTCGACTTCTTTTCCTTCGTCGGTCTTTACCAAATACCAACTTCCTGTATTCTTAATTACCAGTCCACTCAATTCAATTGACAATTGATAATTGACAATTGACAATTGCATAGCTGACAAAGTCTAGGTTGTTGAACCGCAGGATAATTGTCAATTATCAATTGTCAATTGTCAATTGATTTATACGGTCATGATTTCTTTATCCTTTGCAGCCAACATGTCATCAATCTGCTTGATATACTTATCATGTATCTTCTGCAATTTTTCTTCGCCACTCTTTTGCGCGTCTTCAGCCAAACCGTCTTTTACGGATTTCTTCAAGGCATCGATAGCGTCGCGGCGGGCATTGCGTACACTGACTTTAGCGGTTTCGCCTTCGGCTTTGCATTGTTTGGCAAGTTGTTTACGGCGCTCTTCGGTCAATGGCGGGATGCCGATACGTATCATTTCACCATTATTCTCGGGCATGATGCCAAGGGCAGAGTCAATAATTGCTTTTTCAATGGGGCGGAACATACCTTTATCCCATGGCTTGATAACAATGCTGCGGGCATCCGGAGTGTTAACAGCGGCTACGTTATTGATGGGAACCATACTGCCGTAAGAGTCTACACGAATACCGTCCAATAGGCGGGTATCGGCTTTACCGGCACGAATATGCACCAATGCTTCTTCAAGATACATGATTGCCATATCCATTTTCT
>JAEXAJ010000065.1 GCA_023458215.1 Bacteroidota bacterium | reverse complement strand
TATTGCCCCTATACAATATTAAAGCCTTGTTATCAAGCGAAGGTAATGCCGCTACATCTTCGAGCGTCGGCATTACCTCCCGGCAATCAAGGATGCAAACAGGAAGTTGAAATTCATCTTGTCCGGTGACAACGGTATAACCATCTATATGTGTTCCGATTGCCGCAAGATTACCGGAATGAACACCCAACGAAATACGCAGAATGCCTTGCTCAAAACATTTTCAGTATAACTCATTCATCAGACGCTCTTCAACTTCTTTTCCCCGATGCCCGGAGATCAGCATCTTCGCTATTTTTATTTTCCCTATACTCTGCCTGAACTTTCTTCGGAAGCTTTTTAATCACCTCTTCCACCGAATGACGTATCCACTGCTTCACCGTTTCATCGTTCATATCCTGATTTAAAAGTATGGTGTTCCAATACTTCTTGTTGAAATGCCATGCCGGTTGCACCGATTGATATCGGTCGCGCAGATCAATCGCCCGGTCGGGATCGCACTTCAGGTTTATTTTCAGCTCCGGGTCCTGCAAAGGAACCACGGCAAACCATTTCCCCATGACTCTGAATACAAGATATGGGTCTTCGAAAGGCATATCTTCCGTAGCTCCTTGGATGGAAAGACAAAATTCACGTAATTGGTCTATGTTCATTGCCTACAAAGTCTTTATCATTTCAAACTCTCATTTCACAATCAGCGAATGCCTGGCTGAATGGCTTGAATAATGTATCAAAAAAAGTTTATGTTTAAAAAGTCATGTATATTATTGATATTTAATCAATCAAAAATGCTTAATCATCTAATTTACAATTATCGTATACACAACTTATATGCAATATTCGCAAAATTTATCGATATCTGCAAGCTAACGGCCGGTAACTTGGTCAGCGAACATGGTAATATTCCTCGTCGAAGAGCTGGCCCCAGGCTCTCTGATCCGGAAGTTACGCACTGAATATGACATCCGAAGCGATTGGTATTGACAGCGAATCATTCTTTTATGCCAAGTTACAGGAGCAATAAGACAGAGATCCCTAATCTGATATCTCGTCGTGGGTACAATGACAGGCAGAAGTTTACTACGTTCCTTTGTAACATTATCCGCGACGGGTAATACACTACATTTACTATTCTATAATCAGTTCCATTTGAATATTACATCTTTGGTAAGAAGTAGTATTTTCAAAAACCTTTTTAAATCCTAATTTCTTGTATATATGAATTGCAGGTTCTAAGACTGTATTGCTCTCTAAATATAGATTTCTTCCCCCTAATTCTTTCGCTTTATTTACAACTGTTTGTCCCAAAAGATATCCTATACCTTTTCCTTGTACTTTAGGACTAACAGCCAGTTTAGTCATTTCGTAATCATAATGTTTATCATCTATTTTGAGCAAAGCGCAAACACCAACCGGTTCATTTTTATAGAGTGCAACAAAAATCTCTCCTCCTTTTTCAATAATATATTTCTCTGGATTGTTGATTACCTTGTCGTCAATATCTTCCATTTTAAAATACTTTTTTATCCACTCTTCATTTAGTGCTTTAAAAGCTTCCTGGTAACAAGATTTATAAGGCACTATTTCAATGTACTTACCTTCTCTTTGTCTTTTCACCTCTTTCACACGATCTAATAATGATTTTTCTGATAATAAACACTCCCACTCTTTGATAGCTTGCCATAAATCATTACGAGTTGCAGATGAAAGGTTTTCTACAGCAACAGCCATATCGGCACATTCCTCAATTAAAGTTTCAGACATTTTTTTCCCTTTAGATGATAGCATTATTAGATTTCTTCTACCATCTGATTTATCCTTCGTTTCCTTTACCAGCCCTCTTGCAACCATTTCTTTTACAATATTGCTGACTGAAGGATGCGAGTGTCCTATTTCTTTTGCTATGGAGGTGATTGTTTTTGCTTCACCCTGTGATAAGACAAAAAAAACCGGAAACCATTTTGCACGAATATCTACCCCATACATCTTATGAATTAGTTCAGCATCATTAGTTACCTTATCAGTCAACATCCGCAGTCTACTACCAATTGCCATTTTGCCTGTTTGATTAAAAAAATCCATATTCTTTCTACTATTAAAGTTGTTATTTGTACATATCAGTAATTAAATACGTAATTGATTACGCAAAATTATAAACTCTTGTTGATATAAACAAGCATTTCAATGCAAAATACGTAACCGATTACATATATAACATTTCCTGTATAAGATACAAGCGTGTGTATATATGCATGATTGCACTTCGTACTTACACTTTACATGCTCATTATCAACATTTAGCACAAATCAAAAAAAAAAAAGAATATGTGTTTTGGAGCACAATACATAAGTAAACAGACAACGGACAGAAACGGACTATTACCTACTCAAATCAAGCATACTTTTGATCGTACCTCAAACAACTTTCTCATACAGCTGATCTAAGATGAACGAAGAAATAAAACGAATATTTGACTTCAGTTCGATGAATTCACATTAAATGGCTGTCATTTTAACCGAGGTCAGTGAGGTAAAAGCTCCATCAGACCGTCAGTACCAAGCAGCATCGTTACAGAAACGTTTTCTTTCATCTTTTTATTACGAAAAATACGAACATTAAAGAGGCGTTTTATCTATCTTCAAAATCAGGCTTTTATCGTTTTACTAAAACTTGGTCGGAGATTTAGTAAATCGTTGCCGGAGATTTAGTAAATCTCTGATTGCTTTTTAGTAAAACGAATATCGGCCTTACTCAAAGACATTTACCAATATTTACAAAGCGATCATTTTCCTTCATACTAGTCAAAGTCATCGAACCGACGTTAGTTTATTGTATTGCACCTATACATGAAAGAAATCTATGAATTGATTGGTTGATCCAATTAGCTTTTGTTCCTTTCGTGGTGATGCTTTTGAATTACACGTTTGCCCTGCCCGGCTATGTTTATCTCAATGCGGTTGGGGGAACGGGAAAAACCAAAATCACCTTTCTGTTTCAGGTGACAACTACTTGTGCGTATTTAATATATCTCTATTGGCTGAGTTTCTGCATAGAAGCATCCCATTGCCTGTGGCACGAAGTTTCTGTTTAATTGTGCCAATCATACATTGAAATCTTTGTCTACCTATACTTTTCCGTTATTCTATGAGGAATGGGGACTGGAGAAATCGAACATTACTGCTGCATGGGACAACAAAGGAGACATCGTGATCGGCAATGGTGTATGGATCGGTTATGAAGCCGTAATTATGGCAGGCGTTCATATCGGTGATGGAGCGATTATTGCCGCACGTGCCGTTGTGACTAAAGATGTACCACCTTATACGATTGTTGGCGGTACCCCTGCCAAAGAAATACGAAAACGCTTTGATGCAGAAATGACTCTGTTGCCCAAACGAAGTCTTTTTTGTAACTTTGCATTACATATTAGGCTCTTATATATACTATGGATAGAATCATTAACTCAATAAAGCAAACATTCAATGTTGGCGAAAGTGCTATTGAAAAGCTAACCTCCAGTTTGCAACCCATCAATATATCAAAAAGAACAATACTGATTGCTCCTGATAAAAAAGATACGAATGTCTATTTTATTGAAAAAGGGATCGCTCGCGCATATAATTTGGTTGAAGGCAAGGAGGTTACTTCCTGGTTTAGCAAAGAGGGAGAACTAATCTATTCGACAAACAGCTTTTACGGTAAAACCCAAGGGTACGAAAACGAAGCGGTACAAGTGCTTGAAGACTCACTGTTCTACTATATTCCGATAGCATCGCTCGAACATCTGTGTTCGAGCGATACCGACATCGCGAATTGGTTACGCATATTGCACCAAAAGGCATTTGTCGAAATGGAAAGAAGACTCATTTATCGCCTATACATGTCGGCAGAAGAGCGTTACAAAGATTTTGCAAGGAAAAGCCCTGAGATGTTTCAGCGTGTCAATTTAGGCTACATTGCTTCATATCTTGGAATGTCACATGTTACATTGTGTGCATTGAGAAAGTGAGTGTATGTTGTCGGACTCGGGGATATTCGGATAATCCGGATGAAATACTTCTTTCTGAATGGCGTGAACAAGTACATCGTACTAATTGTTCTTCCGCCAAATGTGCTATATAAAAATATAGCACAAGATTTACTTATTGTCAACTAAATAATTACGCCTTATGAATATCAAAACTGGAAAAGGCTTGATGCCACTGATTTCGTTAATTGCCATTTTATCTGTCTCTCTGCTTGTGAATTTGCCGGGATTGGCGATAAGTCCGGTATTAGCTAATCTGGACAAGATTTTTCCAGGAACTTCGCAACTCTCAATTCAGATGCTGACTATTCTGCCGAATCTATTTATTATCCCCTTCGTATTACTTTCGGGACAAATAGCTTCCTCGTCAAGTAAATCAGTCATACTGCTATGGGGGTTGGGATTCTATCTTGCCAGTGGAATAATGTATCTTTTTACCACGGAAATGTGGCAACTGATTGCAGTCAGTTGTTTGCTGGGCGTAGGTTGCGGACTGCTTATTCCTCTTGCAGCAAGTCTGATTACCGACAATTTTGACGGGAAAGCACGAATGCAAATGCTGGGTATCAAATCAGGCGTTGCAAACCTGGCCCTTATCATGGCTACATTAATAGTAGGTTGGCTTGGTAATGGCAATTGGCATCTACCATTCGTTGTATATCTATTGCCGATCATACCTTTGGCTCTATTCGGGTATATTCGTTCTTATGCTAATCTTCCGGTATCGGTTACCGAACAAAAAGAAAGTGGCAAGGGATTTATCATACCTAGAATGGTATCAATCATATTTCTCTATTTCAGTATCACATTTTTCGTAGTGGCACTTTCTTATTACCTGCCATTCCTTTTGGCGAAACACGGGATTGATGCGTCGAAAGTGGGAACTATCACGGCCATCTTCTTCTTTGCTGTATTCTTACCGGGCTTCATTCTGCCATTTATCGTAAAGGTATGCCGCCATTACACAGTTTTCTTAGCAATGCTTTCCATTGCATTAGGCCTGGGATTATTATGTGTAGGATACACGATGCTTTTGCTTTGCGTCGGAGCATTTCTCATGGGTTGGGGATATGGAATCATTCAACCTACCATCTATGATAAGGCAACCCGTGCGGTAAATACTCCGACTAAAAACACCATGGCACTCGCTATTATCCTTGCAACGAATTATGTCGCAATCACCATCGCGCCGTTCATTATCGACAGCATACGAGATTTGATCGGTTCAAAAAGTGACCTGTTCCCATTCCAGCTAAATGTAGTACTTGCAGTTGCTTATTGCATCTTCATACTTATTCGCCGCAATTCATTTGCTTTCGACACTAACCAAGATTATCTAAAGTGAGTCGAATAAAGAACATTAGCCGCATAATATGCTTATATTTTATGCGGTTAATGTCTGAAATAACGCGTCTTCCAAAGAAGTAAAGAGAGAACAACAATAGTAATACCACCACTTATCAAGATCCATTGCACACGGATAATATCTGCCAAAGGTCCAAAAAGAATCATTCCTAAAGGCAGAGCGCAAGATGTGGCTATTTGCATAAAACTAAAGATCCGTCCATGCATTTCAGGGGCAACTCTCTCTTGAATCGTTACAGTGATTGGAGTGTTGTAGCAAGGGGCAGTAATACCGATAATCATATTACAGATAAGATATAGAATGAACTCAGGAACCATCCCCAATCCTATCATCAGCAATCCATAAATTGCTCCTGAAAGCATCCAAGTATACATTTTATTCTTAAATCCTCCCCATGAAGCAATCAGCAAGCCACCTATAACCATCCCCAGGCTGTACGTCATCTCACTTGCAGTCAGTCTCCAAACCTCTGCCCCAAAGGTGCGATTCACTAAAAGGGGAGTTAAAAAGGCTGAAGGGCTTAATAGAAACAGAATAGCAATTTGGTAAATCAGGAGTCGTTTGACAAAACCGTTCTCCTTTAGATAAAGAAACCCTTTTTTTATCTCATCAAGGCTCGAAGATAAGGTAAGTTCCCTCCTCTCATAAGCATGTACACAGACAGTAGATGTGATACCCACCCCTATCGCAGCAGTGACTACATCTATAAACAAAGTAGCCTCCAAAGTGGACAACGATAAAATCACGCCACTAATAACCGGAGATAAAAACATCACCATTGAAGCCAATGTACTGTTTATGCCATTTATTTTCATCAATTGTTCTTGAGGTACAATTTGTGGAATAATAGCATTGACTGCCGGAGTCTGAATTCCTGTTCCGGCAGAGCGTATTGCCAATACTACAAACAAAAGCCATGTATATTTATGCCCCATCAAAAATGCAACAGCCAAAAGCAGAGTTGAAAGCGCAATAACAGAATCGGATAGCATAATCAACCTCTTACGATCATATCTATCAATCCACACACCTGCGAAAAGTGAGATGAAAATCTGTGGCAGAAAACCGCATAAAGTCGATATCGTCAGCATAAGACCCGATGATGTAGTCAGGGTGATATACCAGATAATAGCGTATTGAACAATGGCCGACCCTAACAAAGAAACTGTTTGTGCAAATAAAAATCGAGTTATCGAACTTTTCCAATTTAAATCTTTCATATAAAATCTTCTTTTTTAAAATAATAACAAACAAAAAGGCTGGATGCGAAACATTGCATCCAGCCTCCTATTTGTATATCTTAACGTTCAATCGAGGAAAACAGGCACAAATAACTTGTCATACTCTCTTCTGCATGACTCTATATACCTTATTTCCGGACGAATTCAAAGTTTTTATACGTTCAAAACAGGCTCTGCACAATGTTTCATCGGCATCATTTGTACAGAGCAGATTCGCCTCCTCATTTTATCTACAACAGTTCGCTTCATAAACTTATTCTTTATCTCCCGATTTGTCTTTAGCAAATTATAAGCTATCAGGTGCAATATCGTGGCTGCGAAAATACAAAAAATATGATAATGTAAACTTCTTGTTTAGGAACTTTAATCATTTGCCTGATTTATCAGCATGCGATCTACAATTTTAGAATTTGTAGGTAAGCATGAGACGTCCTTCCGATGTATTAGAAAATACGTTGGGGAAATACCGATACTTGGTATTCCGGGTATAATTCATAAACGTACCAGTCAAGTACAATCGATTTTTTAGTTTGATATCCGTACGCAGACCTACCGCATGAAGAATTGCCCTCGACCGGTTACCTTGTGCATTTATTGTTTTAATTTCTATTTCTCCCCTATCTACTTCGGCCGGATATCCTTTCCAAGTAAACATGTGGTAGACGTCATACGTAGCCGATATTGCAAATATATCGTCCTTAAAAATAAAGTTAGCCCCCAATTTTGTACTATATCCACTGGCAAGATTATAGATACGTTTATCTACTTTATAATAGTCACTGAGCGAACCTCCCATAAGTATAGCATTCAGATGAGCATAGGCATCTATATTCCAACGTTTCAGACCCTTATATTTATAAATAAATCCCCCTCCGAAAGAAGCCGGAGCACAAAACTTATAAGGTGTTTTTGCCGAGATTACCGATATGGTATCAGAATCATAATAATCGAAATGCTGGTAGAGCCCTAAATTCAAATAATGTTTCTCTTTATCTATCAAGTCTTTGGCAGCTAAACGTCCAATGATATTCAATTGCCCTAAGACCGGTTGAGAAGCTTGAAAATTCAAATTAGCCATAATCGAAAAGTAATCATATGGTTTTGATTCTTCTGTCGAAAAACGATCTCCATATTCAACCTTGACTTCTGTAGCGATTCCCATGCCTTGATCCAGAATTTGGTCCTGCAATTCGAGAGTACGGATGCCCATCGAGACATCTACACTGACATCAGGTACACCGAATTGTTTACCGGAAGTCGGTCGTGTTCTCCAAGCATCGCCATTGATGATACGAGTTAGCCCACGCATCGGAGACACCAGAAAAGCAGCAAATTCGAGTCCGAAACGAGACCAACCTCTTTTACGGTCATCAAGAATAAGATCGGAAACCCTATAAGTGACTTCTCCCAGTGCCATACCTCCAATGGGAGTGGTTATTATATCATTTGCAGAAGGATGTTCATTCTCCATAAACATCTCCCACATTAAACTTCCTCCAAAAGCAAATAGTCCGGACTGCCAGTAATTATATCCGTTGGATCGGGCCGAATTATAGTATAAACTCCCGTGATAAGGATGTGTAAACATGTTTGTGCCAAAATCATCATTGTCCCACACAAAACCATGTTTGAAGTTTTCTTTGATTGTATTCATGTCAATATAGGCAAAATCGGCCTTCAGGACATATCGATCAAAAGCCCATACTCCCATGTTAAGTCCGAAGACCATGGTTCCTGCCCTAAACCCTTTCTTTTGAGCATAATGGGCTATATCAAGAGAATCGGCAATCCTGGGTTCAGCTACCCGATACCGAATAGCTGAAGGTTGCGAAAAAGCCAAATGAATAGTTGTAAGACAGGTAAGCAGAAACAAAAGAAACTTTTTCATAATGTGCAGACGAAGTTAGGTTTTATGTGTCGTTTACTAAAAGCTGTCATGAAGACAGCATTGCTTTTATTATCTCAATGAGTTCTTTCCCTGTTGTTTCGGGGTTATATCCATTTACTACTTTCTTAATAATACGCTTTTCATCTAAAATGAAGAAAACGGGAACACCCCGGTTACCATTCAAATACTGTTCAATGATCGTGTCATTTCCTTCTACAAATTTATAGTTAATCTTATTTTTATCTTTATAAACACATAAAGAGTGCATTTTGTTTTTCCAACATTCTACGGATATAACTTCACAATCGTCCACTGCGAAAAGTTCCTTAATGCTGTTGAGGAAAGGGATTGACATGATACATGGCCCACAGCCTATGCCTGTAAAATTCATAACTATAACTTTACTTTTCAAATCGGAAAGCGAGATGGTTTGTCCGCTAGTCTCGTTGAGTGTCCAGCCGGGGGCTTGCTGGTCAAGAAGAGAAGGCGCGGGATGGTCGTTTCTCTTCTCCCCCCTTTTCTTTATTATATAATTTTGCGGAATGAAGTCATATACACTAATTGATTTTGTCTGTGACCGATTAATCTCTACATTTGCGTAAGTAGATTCCGTGGTATAATGAGACATTTCTCTTCTTATCTTGTAGGGTAGGTAGTCCGACTTTCGGAAACTTAATTCATAAATGGATGTAGGCTCATCAAAGATATAAGGATTCTTGGGCATGCGAAAGGGTGCTCCAAAGAACTCTATTTGCTGATCTTCGTAGATGGTAAGTTTGAAATGGTAGTCATCCGCTGACTCTTGACATACCACAGAAATGCTGTCGGTAGTATTCAGGATATATCGGATAATACTTTTCGCATAGTTAAAGAATGGAGGAGAAATAGGCCTCATCGGCAGATTGCGGGTGGTAAAATCATCAATTACCACGCCGTTTTCTTTATGATAGAAAGAAGCGTATAGCGTGCCGTCATAACAGCTCTGCACCAGTGTCGTATCCGAAGCATCCCACCACACAAAACTGGCACCTATCGTTGAATCCGCCGGATTATCATATTCTTTGACCAATCGGAAATATTCACGATACAAAGTATCACCGGGCATCCAAGACTTTATTTGTTCATTATAAACAGCAGTCTCAATGCCTTCAAGATTAGTTAATACCTTTCTTAGGATGGTTTTTTTTTCGTCCGGACAACCAGCCCAAGCAGTGCATGTCCAAAGAGATACAATGATAAATAGTAATGTCTTCATACTGAATCGTTTTTTATTTTATTGTTAATCTGCCTGCAAAAAAGAAGAAAAGCCCCTACCCCGGCAAATTATTTGCCTGAACTCTTCCTGAACTCTTGCTTTTTCAGAAATAATTCAGATTGCGAAAGGATGTTTTTCCACAAATTCCTTACTTTTGCAGACAAATACACGATAATATGAGAAGAAAAAGCACACAAAGTATCATGGCGGCAAGCAGTATTATTTTCATTCTGTTTGCCCTTCTCATCTCCCTGCACAACGGCGTTCAAAGGACGAGGTATGATATCGACTGCGCTTTCAAGGAGGCTATTGATAAGAACTACAACAGCCGGTTGCTATACATGTCGTATGCCAGACCCGAATCGGTAAGACACGACGTCATGAGATACATTATTACTCCTGCCGAAAAAGGGAAAGTGAAAAATTATATCTTCAAAAGCAAGAAAGGAAATACCATCATCACCCTGAAAGATAGCTTGGATAAAGAGGTAGGGAAGCGGCTGATAAACGAATATATTTTTTCCCAAGTATATCCTATCAACTTAGATGAATTGGATTCTCTCTTTCACGAAAGATTGAAAAGACGCCATGTAAAAGGTAAAACAGGGATTGTATACTACTCGGAGAAGGCTCCACGTTACAGCGACAATGATTCCATCGTTCCGGCATCCGCCTATTGTACACCTAGATATACATTAGATATCACAGAAAAGATAAAGGTGCAGGCGTGGGTAGATTATCAATTCTCTACTATTATCAGGCATACAAACAATATAGCATGGTGGTTTATCATTCTGTTTGCGCTTACATCCGCCTTTTTCATCTATTATAATAGAAAGAGAAAAGATATCAAAAATGTAGAAGTGACGCCTCCTGCCTTAAAAGGAATAGAGATAGATTTCGAAAAACAAGAACTACACATCGACGGAGTATTATGCAATATACAAAAGCTCGATTTAATGTTGCTCGATATCTTCCTTCGAAAAGTGGGAATTTGTGTGGACCGGGAAGATATCAAACAAGCTTTCTGGCCTACGGATGATAACGCTAACGAGAAAATAGATGCTCATATCAAAGCCATCCGGAAGATACTGAAAGACTTTCCCGAATATCAATTGATTACCGTCAGAGGAAAAGGATATTATTTAACGAGGGGGGAGTAGTAATTCATTACTTAGCGGATATGAGCTAAATGTGATAAAGTGATTGGGTGATAAAGTGATAGTAGGATAACACTCTGTGGCACATAGCGCAGCTACCTTATCACCTTATCACTTTATTACCCTATCACTATTTTTTGCTTCCTTTCTTTCGCACTATGAAGCATTTCTACTACTAATTCACATGAATGATTAATGACAAATTAGCAGTAGCCTCAGCAGGGAGCACTCATTTCACCTCTTCCAAATAGAGAACGCGACTTGAATAGTCATTCTGCTTATGATAATCTACCCGATGATTATAAGGTATTTCAAGACCATTCGCTATCAGATAAGCACCACTGAATATCTTTCCTTCAAAACTTAAAGGAACATTATCGATACGATTGAGTTCGTGCACTTTGTACTGTTTGTCGGGACAAAGACCGGACATCTTCACTACCGGCAGATGTTGATTGACGAATTGCTCCATCTTCCACCAATAGAATACAGCTTTGTCTTTCTCCGGAGTAACATACATCAAAGAAGCTACACCCTGTTTGTCATACGGAGACATCAAACGGTAGATATCGCCTAACTGTACAATCGGACGAATGGTTTTATATTCAGAAATAGCATTCTTACAGAGTGTTTTTTCTTCATCCGTCATATTCTTGGGTTGTATCTCCATGCCCAGTCGCCCACTCATCGCTACATCAATACGATATTTCAACGGGATGGTGCGGAAAGTCTGGTGATTGGGAGCCGCACTGATATGCGATGCCATGGCGATGGCAGGGAAGAAATAGGAAGTTCCCCACTGCATATAAACTCGTTGCAAGGCATCGGTGTTATCGCTCACCCAAAACTCATCAAAATATGGCAATACTCCATAGTTGGCACGACCGCCGCCACTGGCACAAGCCTGAATGGTAAGATCGGGGTATTTGGCACGGATGCGTTGGCATACTTTCTCGAAACCACGGTGAAATTCGATATACAGGTGGCTTTGGTTATCTTTTGTCAGATAGTTGGAGCCATGGTTTACGATGGACATGTTGGCGTCCCACTTGATGTAGTCTATTTCAGGATAAGAAGTCATCAGGTTGTCTACCACGCCAAAAACGAAGTCTTGTACAGCAGGATTGGCAAGGTCGAGTACCACTTGCGTTCCCCCTCTGCCAAGCACCGGTTCGCGTTCGGGGGCTTTGATAATCCAGTCGGGATGTTTTTCATATAGCTCGCTGACGGTGTTCGCCATTTCGGGCTCTATCCAAATGCCAAATTTGATGTTATGTTTCTTGGCATCGCTTAATAATCCTTCTATCCCGTTGGGCAGCTTGTTCTTATCCACTACCCAGTCGCCTAAGGAAGAACTGTCATTCTTGCGGGGATACTTATCGCCAAACCAGCCGTCGTCCATCACAAAGAGTTCGCCACCCATAGAGGAGATATCGGCCATCATCTGATCCATTCCTTCCTGATTGATGTCAAAGTAAACACCTTCCCAGCTATTCAGCAAGATTTTACGGGGAGTAGTTCCGTGTGCCAACTTATGCAGCCGTGCCCAGCGATGGAAGTTACGGCTACTGCCGCTCAACCCTTCATTACTATAAGTAAGAGCAAGTGCAGGGGTACGGAAAAGTTCGTCTTTCTTTAAAGAATAAGTAGAGTTTTCCTCATTGATTCCGGCAAAGAAGTGATGGTATTCATCGTCGTGAGTATCGATGCGCAATTTATAATTACCGCTATAACAGAGGGCGGCACCAATGACATTGCCTGTATTCTCCTGAGGTTTACCATCCAGTGAAAACATAACCTCGGCATGGGAAGTATGCGAATTGCGTACACCATCTTTATTCTTAATCACTTTCATCCCCGGCGCAAGCGGTTCCTGCGAAAGCTGTCCCTCGTTTGCCCACGAACCGTACAGATGGGATAGCCATACATTCCCCCGACGAATAGGTAGATAAGCGGAAGCAAACTGATTGAGCAGTACGGGCTTCTTTTCCTGATGGGAAATCTCTGTCCAGGCCTCGATAACATCAGCATCCTGATAAGCCTTGTAGCAGACGTTTACAAAGAAAGGATATACCTTGTCTTTCAGTTCTATTACGGTAAGTATCGCATTACCGTCCTCTGTGGTAGTAGATTTTAGAACTTCCAGTTGCAACGTCATATTACCATCGGCATGTTTAACGGCAAGAGCTGTTTCGGTGGGACAACTTAAGCCATACTCAGGGTAAGCGGATGCGATGGTGCCCAATGCCTGCGTCTGTCCGTCGGTGGCATTAAAGTTTCGCAAATCCACTTGGGTGAGTTTATTGCCATAATACATGTACCTCAGCTTTCCACCTTGAGGAACTGACAACACTAAAGAAGTTTTAGGAGTAGATACATGTAGATTCTGTGCACACAAGCCACCAGCCAGTATCAATACTCCTAAAAAAAGATTCATTCGTTTTCTTAAATTCATGCTTTTCTTTGTTTAGATTCTACTATTAATTAAACTGCTACAAAAATAAGAGAATCTTTAAAGATAAAACAGTATCATTTTATCATTTTCCGATACAAGCGAATAGAATAACGAATTAGCTAAAAAAACTGCCTTTTACTTCTTTTTATAGGTAATAGTTCCCGTCGCCTGATTCGTAGGCATCACCAGCACCTCGGCTATTTGAATATGCTGCGGTACGGCAGCAGCAAAATAAACCACTTCAGATATATCATTGCCATCGAGCGGACGTATTCCTTTATATACATTATCGGCAGCCTCTTTATCACCACGGAAGCGCACTACGGAGAAGTTGGTTTCTACCAGTCCGGGTTTGATATTCGTTACTCTTACAGGAGTATCAACCAAGTCGATACGGAGTCCGTCGGAAAGAGCTTTCACGGCAGCTTTGGCAGCGCAGTACACACTACCACCCGGATATGCATAATCTCCGGCAATAGAGCCCATGTTGATGACATGCCCCCGTCCGCGTTCCACCATGCCGGGAACTACTAGGCGGGTCATAGCCAGAAGCGCTTTCACATCGGTGTCAATCACCACATCCCATTCGTCCAGGTTTCCTTCGTGCTCCTTATCCATACCGATAACGAGGCCGGCATTGTTTATCAGGACATCAATGTCTTTCCATTCTACCGGCAAAGAATCCAAAGCTGATTGAGCAGCCCCTCGATCGCGCACATCGAAAGGAAGCAGATAAATGTCCGCGTGATAATTTTCTTCTAATTCTCTTTTTACGGAGTTCAGTTTCTCTACATTACGACCATTCAGGATAAGGCGGTAGCCGTTCATGGCGAACTTGCGTGCACACCCTTCGCCTATGCCGGAGGAGGCACCGGTGATAAGTACAATTTTCTTTTCCATATTATTATTCTTAGACTAGATGCTGCAAAAGTATCATTTAATTCTCCTATGACAAAAAATCCCAAGAAATTATATAACTTTGCACCGCTTTTAGTAAGAACCCGTTTAAATTCTCTTCATAAAAGCAGTGATTCGTTTAATTCGTTTGAGTAAACTCTAAAAACGCTTATGCAAAAGTCCGACTGCATTATCGGTGTAGAGCACGTATCGAAATTCTTTGGAGATAAAGCCGTACTGAATGATGTAAATTTGTCTGTCCGTAAGGGCGAGTTTGTAACCATATTAGGCCCATCCGGTTGCGGAAAGACAACGCTGCTACGCCTTATTGCAGGTTTCCAGACTGCTTCGGAAGGAGTTATCACCATCGCCGGGAAGGACATCACGCAAACGCCGCCGCACAAACGTCCGGTCAATACCGTATTCCAAAAGTATGCCCTCTTCCCCCACCTCAATGTATTCAATAACATTGCCTTCGGACTGAAACTGAAGAAAATGCCCGCTGCCACCATCGAGAAGAAGGTGAAGCAAGCATTGCGCATGGTAGGCATGACCGATTACGAAGACCGTGACGTAGATTCACTCTCGGGCGGACAACAACAACGCGTCGCCATCGCCCGTGCCATCGTCAACGAGCCGGAAGTGTTGCTGCTCGACGAGCCGCTTGCCGCCCTCGACCTGAAGATGCGCAAGGACATGCAGCTGGAGCTGAAGGCGATGCACAAATCACTCGGCATCACCTTTGTCTACGTCACCCACGACCAAGAGGAAGCATTGACATTGAGCGATACCATCGTCGTAATGAGCGAAGGAAAGATACAGCAAATCGGTGTGCCCACGGACATCTATAACGAACCTATCAACTCCTTTGTAGCCGACTTTATCGGCGAGAGCAATATCCTGAACGGCGTGATGATAAAAGACAAACTCGTCAACTTCTGCGGACACAACTTTGAGTGCGTGGACGAGGGCTTCGGCGAGCAGGCGCAAGTGGATGTAGTGTTGCGTCCCGAAGACTTATACATCTTCGACGTGTCTGACATGGCGCAACTGAAGGGTACCGTGACGAGCTGCATCTTTAAAGGCGTGCACTACGAAATGCTGGTGCAGACCTCCGAAGGCTACGAACTGATGGTACAAGATTATCACTGTTTCGAGGCAGGACGTGAAGTGGGACTATTGGTAAAGCCGTTCGACATCCACGTGATGAAAAAAGAGCGCACTTGCAATACGTTTGAAGGAAAAATGATAGACGACACACACGTCGAGTTTCTGGGTTGCAGTTTTGAATGCAGTCCCGTGCAGGATATCGAACCCGAAACACCGGTACGTGTGGAAGTCGACTTCCAGCACATCACCCTCGAAGACAACGAGGAGGACGGACGACTGACGGGAGAAGTGAAATTCATACTTTACAAAGGAAACCATTATCACCTGACGGTGTTTTCCGATTGGGACGAAGATATTTTTGTCGATACCAACGATGTGTGGGACGATGGCGACCGCGTAGGTATCACCATTGCACCCGAAAATATACGGATTGTTAAACCTATTAATAAGGAAGGAAGTGCTCAGTAAATTATCCAATTTCTTCATGCGGCGACGCAACTGGACGGTGCCCTACGCACTGTTTCTGCTGGTATTCGTGATAGTACCGCTGCTGCTTATCGTGCTATATGCCTTTACAGATGCCGAAGGGACATTTACGTTTGCCAACTTCCGCAAGTTTATGATGCATCCCGAGGCGCTGAACACATTTGTTTATTCTATCGGTATTGCAGTAATTACGACGCTGATATGCTTGTTATTGGGATATCCGGCTGCTTATATTCTCAGTCAGAAACGCTTTAATACTTCCCGCACGATGGTGGTACTGTTTATTCTGCCCATGTGGGTGAATATCTTGATACGTACATTGGCTACCGTGGCGTTGTTCGACTTCTTGAGCCTGCCGCTAGGCGAAGGGGCGCTGGTGTTCGGTATGGTGTATAACTTCCTGCCGTTCATGATCTATCCTATTTATAATACCTTGCAGAAGATGGATCATAACCTGATAGAAGCTGCGCAAGACTTGGGAGCCAATCCGGCGAAGGTATTCGGCAAAGTAATTCTCCCGTTGTCCATGCCGGGCATCATGAGTGGCATCGTGATGGTGTTCATGCCTACGGTATCGACTTTCGCCATTGCCGAGTTGCTGACCATGAACAACATCAAGCTATTCGGTACCACCGTACAAGAAAGTATCTACAACGGAATGTGGAACTACGGTGCAGCCCTTTCACTCATCATGTTGATACTAATCGGCGTCACCATCCTCTTTACCAACGAGGAAGACAGCGCATCTAATGAGAGTGGAGGTGTGATATGATGACACGTATTCTTGCCAAAGGCTACTTGTGGTTATTGTTGGCCCTACTCTACTCGCCTATCCTGATTATCATGATCTTCTCGTTCACCGAAGCCAAAGTATTGGGCAACTGGACGGGATTTTCTACCAAGCTGTATAGTTCGCTCTTCACAGGCGGTATGCACCATTCGCTGATGAGTGCGATAGGAAATACATTTGCTATTGCCCTGATTGCGGCTACTGTATCTACGCTGTTGGGTAGTTTCGCGGCTATCGGTATCTTCAATCTGCGTTCCCGTACGCGTCAGGTGATGAATTTTGCCAACGCTATTCCGATGATGAATGCGGATATCATTACCGGTATCTCGCTGTTCTTGCTGTTTGTCAGCTTCGGTATCTCGCAAGGGTTTACAACGGTGGTACTGGCACATATCTCTTTCTGTACCCCCTATGTGGTGTTGAGTGTCATGCCCCGACTCAAAAAGATGAACCAGAACGTATATGAGGCTGCGCTTGATCTGGGAGCAACTCCTTTTCAGGCCTTGCGCAAGGTGATTCTTCCGGAGATATTCCCGGGGATGATAAGCGGCTTTATCCTTGCCTTCACCCTCTCCATCGACGATTTTGCGGTAACGATCTTCACCATCGGAAACGAAGGTTTGGAAACTCTATCTACCTATATATATGCCGATGCGCGCAAAGGCGGACTGACACCGGAGCTGCGTCCTTTGTCTGTGATTATTTTCGTAACAGTACTGGTATTGCTGATTGTTATCAATAAGCGAGCAGAAAAAGCCCAAAAAGAATCATGAAAAGATTACTAAACATATTGCTTCTTTTGTGTTGCATAGGTTTATTAGCCTCCTGCGGAAATTCCGACAAAGAACGCAGTCAGGTATTGAAAATATACAATTGGGGGGACTATATCGACGAAGAGGTTCTTGCTGAATTTCCCGCTTGGTATAAGCAGCAAACCGGAGAGAACATCCGCATCATCTATCAAGTATTCGATATCAACGAAATCATGCTTACCAAAATCGAACGTGGGCACGAAGATTTCGACGTGGTATGTCCTTCGGAATATATCATCGAACGTATGTTGAAGAAAGATCTTCTTCTGCCTATCGACCGCAATTTCGGTAAGACTCCGGATTATCTTCCCAACGTCTCTCCCTTTATCCGGGAAGAATTGAATAAAACCAGTCAGCCGGGACGTACCACTACGGATTATGCCCTGCCTTATATGTGGGGAACTGCCGGTATCTTGTACAATAAGAATCTCATTAGCGAAGAAGAAGTCAGCAGTTGGCATTGTCTTTGGGACCCTAAGAACAAGAACAAAGTCCTGATGAAAGATAGCTATCGCGATGCATACGGTACCGCCATCATCTACGCCCACGCCAAGCAACTGGCAGATGGAACCGTAACGGTAGAGCAACTGATGAATGATAACTCCACCGAAGCCATCGCCCTTGCCGAAAAGTATCTGAAAGCCATGAAGCCCAACATCTCCGGTTGGGAAGCCGACTTCGGCAAGGAGATGATGACCAAAGGAAAAACCTCCCTCAACCTGACTTGGAGCGGTGATGCCGTGTGGGCAATGGAAGAGGCTGCCGCAGTAGGGGTCGATTTAGATTACCTAGTTCCCCGCGAAGGTAGTAATATTTGGTACGATGGTTGGGTCATTCCTAAATATGCACGCAATGTAAAGGCGGCAAGTTATTTCATCAATTACCTGTGTCAGCCCGATATAGCTTTACGAAATATGGATGCCATCGGTTATGTGAGCGCCATCGCCACACCCGAAATTATGGAAGCAAAGATCGATTCGACGATTGAAGAGTACTCCGATCTGAGCTACTTCTTCGGACCGGAAGCCGACAGCATACCTATCAATACCGTTCAGTATCCCGACAGAAAAGTAGTGGAACGTTGTGCCATGATCCGTGACTTTGGCGACCGCACGGAGCTTGTACTCGAAATGTGGAGCCGAGTGAAAGGCGATAACCTCAATACCGGAATCGTACTGCTGATATTTGCCGTATTCGGCGTATTACTCGTATGGCTGGTATATGGCAAGATACGTAAGTACAAGCAAAAGCAACGCCATCACCGTAGAAGAAGGAAAAAATAGTGATTAGTGAGTAATCACTAACAACAAATCACTAATCACTAATAACTAATCACTAAAAATTTCATCCATGTTAACTCAAATCATTAACGGGCGAATATTCACCCCACAAGGCTGGTTGAACGAGGGTTCTGTTCTGATACGGGACGGAAAAATCCTCGAAGTAACTAATTGTGACCTCGCACTGATCGGTGCCCGGTTAATTGATGCCAAAGGCATGTACATCGTGCCCGGTTTTGTCTGCATGCACGCTCACGGTGGCGGAGGGTATGACTTTACGGAATGTACCGAGGAAGCTTTCAACGGTGCCATCCGGGCACATCTGCATCATGGAGCCACCAGCATCTTCCCCACCCTGTCTTCTTCTCCTTTCAGCAAACTGCACCAAGCGGCAAGCATCTGCGAGAAGTTGATGGCAGAACCTAACAGTCCGATACTCGGACTTCACATCGAAGGTCCGTACCTCAATCCTAAAATAGCAGGCAGCCAATACGCCGAACACGTAAAAGAAGTCGACGAGAAAGAATACAAGGAACTCATAGAAAACACTCACTGCATCCGCCGTTGGGACGCTTCGCCCGAGCTGCCGGGAGCACTGGACTTTGCCCGTTACTTGCACGATAAAGGTATCCTCGTTGCCGCATCTCATACCGAATCAGAATATGAAGGCATCAAAGAAGCATACGCTGCGGGATTTACCCATGTTGCCCACTTCTACAACGCCATGCCGGGCTTCCACAAACGCCGTGAATACAAGTACGAAGGTACGGTAGAAAGCGTCTATCTGACTGACGGCATGACCATCGAACTGATTGCCGACGGCATCCATCTGCCCTCTACCATCCTCCGACTGGCTTATAAGCTGAAAGGTGTGGAACATACGTGTCTCGTCACCGATGCCCTCTCATACGCCGCCAACGAAGGCAAAGAAATCAACGATCCGAGTATCATCATCGAAGATGGCGTTTGCAAAATGGCCGACCGCTCTTCACTGGCAGGTAGTCTCGCTACCAGCGACACCCTGATCCGCACCATGGTGAAAGCCGATATTCCGTTGGGTGATGCTTTGCGCATGGCTTCCGAAACTCCGGCACGCATCATGGGAGTATTCGACCGCAAAGGTTCTCTGCAAAAAGACAAAGATGCCGATATCCTCATCATGGACAAGAACCTGAATATCCGTGCCGTATGGCAGGGAGGCGATCTTGTTTTGGACAAGATGCAAGCTTAATAACCGGTAAATCAATCTACATGCAAGGAGCCAAAATTCTTACTCAAGGACCTATCAACCGGCAGTTATTCAATCTGGCCATGCCCATCATGGCTACCTCCTTTATCCAAATGGCATATAGCCTGACGGATATGGCGTGGGTAGGACGACTGGGCAGCGAGTCCGTTGCGGCTGTAGGAGCGGTAGGCATATTGACATGGATGTCGGGCTCCATCGCATTATTAAATAAGGTAGGCGCCGAAGTCAGTGTAGGGCAATCCATCGGGGCACGTAGTCAGGAAGACGCACGCAACTTTGCTTCGCACAACATCACCCTTGCACTGATTATTGCAGCTTGCTGGGGTGGTTTGTTGTTTCTTTTTGCCGATCCCATCCTGCAAATTTTCCGGTTGAAGGAGCATATCACGAACGACGCTGTCACTTATCTCCGCATCGTTTCGACGGGATTACCGTTTGTCTTCCTTTCCGCCGCTTTTACCGGGATCTACAATGCCGCCGGACGCAGCAAGATACCGTTCTATATTAGCGGGACGGGATTGATAATGAACATCCTTCTCGACCCTCTGTTTATCTTTGGTTTCGGCTTGGGGACGGAAGGTGCGGCAATAGCCACCTGGTTGTCCGAAGCAACCGTATTCGGTATCTTCGTTTACCAGCTACGTCGGCGGGACAATTTATTCGGCGGATTCCCTTTCTTCACCCGACTGAAAAAGAAATACTCCAACCGTATCTTCAAACTGGGGTTACCGGTAGCCACCCTGAACACGCTCTTTGCTTTCGTCAATATGTTTCTTTCACGTACCGCATCCGAGCAAGGAGGACATCTCGGGTTGATGGCTTTCACCACCGGCGGACAAATAGAAGCAATCACCTGGAACACCTCGCAAGGTTTCTCTACCGGCCTCAGCACATTCATTGCGCAAAACTATGCGGCGGGACAGAAATCACGGGTGAAACAAGCATGGTATACCACACTGTGGATGACGGGAATCTTCGGTACAATCTGTTCGCTTGTCTTTATCTTTTACGGAAGCGAAGTTTTCTCTATCTTCGTGCCCGAAGCCGAAGCTTATCGTGTAGGTGGCGATTTCCTGCGTATCGACGGGTATTCGCAAATGTTTATGATGCTCGAAATCACCATGCAAGGTGTCTTCTATGGTTTAGGACGGACTATTCCGCCTGCCATTGTCAGCATTGTGTGCAATTATATGCGCATCCCGGTAGCGTTGATACTGGTACAAATGGGTATGGGTGTAGACGCTATCTGGTGGGCTGTTTGCGGCACAACGATTGCCAAAGGAATCGTCCTTACTACTTGGTTCGTTATTATTAAAAAGAAAATTCTCTAAAAAAAGTACAAAGAAAAACTTTATGGAGAATAACGACGTTATTATATCTATAATTTTGCAACATGTTAAGTATAAACAAATTTAATAGGTAGACTTATGAAGAAAATGAAATTTATAGCATTGCTGTTATGCGGTGTTTTGATGTTGGGAAGCTGTAGTACGATGAATAATACCACTAAAGGCGGTGTAATCGGCGGTGGTTCGGGTGCAGCAGCAGGAGCCATCATCGGTGGATTAATCGGTAAAGGAAAAGGTGCGGCCATTGGTGCAGCCATCGGTGCGGCAGTTGGTACGGGTGCAGGTGTAGCCATCGGTCATAAGATGGATAAGAAAGCCGCCGAAGCTGCCAAGATTCAAGGTGCAGAGGTGCAACAGGTAACAGATGCTAACGGTCTGCCCGCCGTAAAGGTTTCTTTTGCAGCAGGTATCTTATTCGGTTTCAACTCGGCCGCATTGAGCAACGAAGCTAAGTCTTCTCTGCGCGAACTTGCCCAGATTTTGAAAGAAGATCCTACAACAGATATCGCTATCATCGGTCACACCGACAAGGTAGGTTCGTATGAAGCCAATATGAAAGTTTCCAAGAACCGTGCTTATTCCGTAGAGAATTATTTGCAAGACTGTGGCGTTTCTCCTTCACAATTCAAGAAAGTGGAAGGTGTGGGATATAACGAATATGACGAAAGCATGTCTGCCGAGCAGAACCGCCGTGTGGATATCTACATGTACGCCAGCGAACAAATGATTAAGAATGCGGAAACAGGAAAATAATCCTATTTTACAGCGAACGAAACAGATGGTCTGTTTCGGGTAAACACATGATCTGTTTGCCCCTAACAGACCATCTGTTTGCCTTAAGCAGACCATCTGTTTCGGGCAGATACATGCACGTAGAAAAGAACGACAACAATGAAACTTCCCAAACCTTTGCGGATCATCCGCAACCTGATACTTTTCTTTTTTATTTCCACGATCTTGGCGGTAGTGATTTATCGTTTTCTGCCCGTATACGTCACCCCGTTGATGGTGATCCGCAGCGTTCAGCAAACGTTCAAGGGCGAAAGTCCCCTTTGGCATCACACATGGGTGCCCTTCGAGAAGATCTCTCCCAACCTGCCGATGGCCGTTATTGCCTCGGAAGACAACCGCTTTGCCACCCACAACGGTTTCGACTTTATCGAAATAGAAAAAGCGATGAAGGAAAACGAAACAAGAAAACGAAAACGGGGTGCTAGTACCATCAGCCAGCAGACCGCAAAGAATGTTTTTCTTTGGCCGCAATCGTCTTGGGTACGAAAAGGCTTTGAGGTTTATTTCACTTGGTTGATAGAATTATGTTGGTCAAAGGAACGGATTATGGAAGTATATCTCAACTCCATCGAGATGGGGAAATCTATTTACGGGGCACAAGCCGTTGCCGAAATCAATTTTAAAACCACCGCCGCCAAATTAACAGCCGGACAATGCGCCCTGATTGCCGCTACTCTGCCCAATCCCATACGCTTCAATTCGGCAAAACCTTCTAAGTATATCTTGAAAAGACAAGGACAAATATTGCGACTTATGAAACTCGTTCCAAAGTTTCCTCCCGTAGAAGAGGGCGCAACAATAAAGAAAAAGAAGAAGAAATAGAATACCTCTCTAAAAAGTCCGGCATTTGCTTCTGAAATGCCTCACGTTTAAAATACAAATGCCTCACGTTTTGTTCGGAAACGCGAGGCATTTTAGTTTCATTTCCCGGGAGTTTTAGTTTCATTTCCCGGGCTTTTCGGAAGCATTTCCCGAGCATTTCATAAGCAAACGCCCGGAGTTATTTACAGAGGTTTATTGCAAATTAATATGCATGTCCTCCCGCTCCCATTTCTTTTGCATCAATCTTGCGGTTATCAATGCTACGCCATGCGTAGAAGATGTAAGCAAGCACAAAAGGAACAAGAATGGAAACATAAGCCATTGTCTTCAATGTGAACAAGCTTGAGCAACTGTTAGCCAGCGTCAATGAACTTTGCAGGTCGTTGGTAGAAGGATAGTAAGCTGTATTATTATAACCGGCAACCAGCAGCAAAGCCAGAACCGTCAGTACCGTACCTACTCCTGCAAACCAAATACCTTTATCGAACTTCGGCTTCCACAACGTGCGGATAATTCCCCAAAGCACAGCAACTACGCCTATCAGGAACACCACCAATATGATCGGCATTTCAATAAAGTTCATCAAGTATTTATAAGGTTCCATATAGACCTCGCTTGTCTGCGGATTCACCGCATAACCGTCAGCAACCAACGTGCGGATAACAAATGCCAGGAAGAACACCAGG
Source organism: Bacteroidota bacterium (assembly GCA_023458215.1). The sequence goes on along the minus strand of JAEXAJ010000065.1, from coordinate 9,556 downwards.
AAGAAACCCGTATTGCCCCATAAAGCACGACGGCAACGTTTCACCAAATCATCTTCATTGATATTATTAATAAAGTATAGTGCTCCCAAGATACGTGCCAGAAAGAACACCGCCAAACCAAGAATCACATTCCACGGATTCAACAGCGCATCCAACCCATGCCAACCGTTTGCCCAATGGCTGATAACCGGCATCATCGTATCGGTAATATTACCTTTATTAATATAAAACTCAGACCCCGTGAAGAAAGTAGCTACCGCCCCGCCCAACAGCACCGGACCGACTACTCCATTTATCACCAAGAACGTGCGATACGTATTCTTGCCCAGCAGATTTCCCGCCTTCGACTGGAACTCGTAGCTCACCGCCTGCAACACAAAACTGAACAAAATAATCATCCACAACCAATAGGCCCCGCCGAAACTGGTGCTATAGAATAATGGGAATGAAGCGAAGAATGCCCCGCCAAACGTAACAAGCGTCGTAAAGGTAAACTCCCACTTACGTCCCGTAGAGTTAATCATCATTTTACGTTGTTCTTCCGTCTTGCCCAAACAGAACAAGAGCGAATTACCTCCCTGCACAAACAGCAGGAATACCAAGATGGCCCCCAGCAAGGAAACTACAAACCACCAATATTGTTGAAGAAAAATATAAGTATTCATGATAAAAAAGTGATAAAGTTATAGAGTGATAAAGTTATAGAGTGATAAGGTGAAAATAGTGGTAATGTGATGGGGTGATAATGGAATAAGTAACTTCCCTTTATCACTCTATCACCCACCACCTTACCACTATTTCTCCGGTCCCTTGCGTATTGCCTTCAGCATAATCCCCACCTCAGCTATCAGCATAATAGTGAATAGAATGAGGAAGATGAAGAATGTGGTCTGCACGGAGCCGACATCCAATCGAGAGATGGAAGCGTTGACAGGCAACATGTCCTGAATAGCCCACGGTTGACGACCGCATTCCGCCACCACCCAGCCTGCCTGGCTTGCCAGATAGCCCAAAGGAATAGTAAGCAAGGCTACCCAATGCATCCACTTAATTTGAGCCAAATCCTTCTTATAGGCGAAGAATAAAATCAGTGCAAAGAACAAGATGAAATATCCACCCAGCATAACCATGATGCGGAAAGCGTAGAACGTCAAAGGTACATTCGGTACTAAGTCGTTCACATTCTTGATATATCCATAACCAAAATAAGGAACATTCTCCTTCAAGACAGCAGCAGCTACCTTGGCATCTTCTTCGTTGCCTGCCGACTTGGCAGCCCGATAAGCGGCAAGTGCAGAAATAGCAGTCTTTCCACGCTCTATTTTTTCTTCGGCGGACAGGGCGATAGAACCGTCCTTCAACGGATAGCCGCCTTTCAATATATCATTGATGCCGGGTACAAAAGCATTTGCATCCCGTTCGGCCAGTAAAGAAAGGAATTTAGGTATCTCCACGCGGAACAAGAAAGGCTCGATACCATCATCGTGCGTCTGCTTGGCAGGATTCAAAGCGCCTACCGCTACCAGCCCCGCACCTTGCTGACCTTGATAATATCCTTCGAAAGCCGCCAGCTTCATAGGCTGAGTCTGTGCCACCTGATAACCGGAACCGTCGCCCGTCCATGCAGTGAGCAATGTTGCCACCAATCCTACACCGGCTGCAACCTTCACACTGGCGATGGCAAATTTATGATCACGCTTCTTTAACAGATACCAACAACTGACACCCACTACAAACACCGCACCCAATACCCAACTGGATAACACCGTATGGAAAAACTTATTCACTGCCACCGGCGAAAGCGCCACCGCCCAAAAATCAACCATCTCGTTGCGAACTGTATCTGGGTTAAACTCCATGCCTACGGGATTCTGCATCCAAGCGTTTGCCACCAAAATCCACCAAGCGGAAATAGTAGCGCCCAAACCTGTAAGCCAAGTCGAAGCCAAGTGGAATCGTTTGCTCACTTTATCCCAGCCAAAGAACATAACGGCAATAAAGGTAGCTTCCATGAAGAAAGCCAAAATGCCTTCAATGGCAAGCGGGGCTCCGAATATGTCGCCTACAAACCAGGAATAATTACTCCAGTTCGTACCAAACTCAAACTCCAGAATCAACCCGGTAGCCACACCTACCGCAAAGTTGATACCGAACAATTTCATCCAGTACTTGGCTGTACGTTTCCAAAACTCGTCACCCGTACGGTAATAAGCCGTCTCCATGATGCCCATAATAACCGCAAGTCCTAAAGTTAGCGGCACAAAAATCCAGTGATAAATGGCTGTCAAGGCAAATTGAGCTCTCGACCAGTCAATCAGAGAAGTGTCAATGTTTTCAAGCATGAGAATAAAGTTTATATGATTTTTTAGTTATTGATTATCTTAATCTGCTGCCCGGATAATAAGTTCTCTACTTACATACTCATCTTTGTCAGCGCCTACAGCAGGTGTGTTCAAGAAGTTCGGAAAAAAGAAGAGGCGGAGAATGAAAAACATGATAAATAGCTTTATTAATATTATAAGCCACAAAGTACGTCCTAGCGTCATACTTCGAAAACCTTCCAGATAAAATCTCCAAATGTTAATCACAGTTTGTTTCATACAGGCTGAAATTATAATCATTACAAATATAAAATACTTTTATATAAATAACAAATAAAAAGCAAAAAAGTTGGGAAGCCCCCCTATTTACTCAAAGAAAGTACTACTTATCGATACAAAAAAAACATTCAGCGATGAAAACTCCCGGTATATCTATCAGTTTTGCGGCTTAAAACATAACGCCCTACATTTGTCATGTAAAACAAAAGATTATCAACAGTATGACAAACGTAAGAAGATTGACAGTGATAGTGCTCTGCATGGCAAGCTGCATAGGATTGTCCGCTCAAAACGATACAATCGTGCAGCAAGCCGGCAGTTTGCCCGCCCAATGGGATTTGCAAACCTGCATAGACTATGCTTTGCAGCAAAACATTACCATCCGCAAAAATCGCCTCAACGCAGAAAGCACCGAGGTGGATGTGAAAACTGCCAAAGCAGCCCTCTTTCCCAGCCTCTCAGCCAGTGTAAGCCAACGTATCGTGAATCGTCCCAACAGTGAGACAAATACGATTATCAACGGCGATAACATCACCAGCAGTCAAAGCAAAACAAGTTATAACGGCAGTTATGGTATCGACGCCAACTGGACGCTGTATAATGGCAGCAAACGCCTCAACACCATCAAGCAACAGCAACTCAACAACCGCATCGCGGGATTGAACGTAACCCAAAGCGAAAACAGCATTGAAGAGAGCATTGCACAGACTTACGTACAAATACTCTATGCTGCCGAAGCCGTTAAAGTCAACGAATCGACTTTGGAAGTAAGCAGGGCTGAATGCGAACGGGCGAAGGCATTGTTTGAAGCCGGAAGCATTGCCAAGAGCGACCTGGCACAGTTGGAAGCGCAAGTCAGTACGGACAAATATCAACTGGTCACCGCAGAAGCCACGCTGCAAGATTACAAGCTCCAATTGAAGCAATTACTCGAACTAGACGGGGAACAAGAAATGAACCTCTATCTGCCTGAACTTGGCAATGAGAATGTGTTGGTGCCGCTACCCGGCAAGACGGATGTTTACCGTTCCGCGTTGACATTACGTCCCGAAATAGAAGCGGGTAAGCTGAATGTACAAACATCGGAATTGGATATAAAAATAGCCCGTGCAGGCTACATGCCCACTTTCAGTCTGACGGCAGGGATTGGTACTAACAATGCTAATGGCAATGATTTCACCTTTAGCGAGCAGATAAAGCAGAACTGGAATAATTCATTGGGGGTGAGCGTCAGCGTGCCTATCTTTAATAACCGCCAGACCAAAAGCGCCATACAGAAAGCCAAACTGCAAAAGCAGACCAGTGAATTGTCTTTGCTGGACGAGCAAAAGACTCTGTACAAGACCATCGAAGGGCTGTGGCTCGATGCCAACAGTGCGCAACAGCGCTATGCGGCAGCCGTAGAGAAGTTGAAAAGCACGCAGACCAGCTACGACCTCATCCAAGAGCAGTTCAACTTGGGCATGAAGAACACTGTAGAGTTGCTGACCGAGAAAAGCAATCTGCTCAGTGCCCGGCAAGAAACGTTGCAAGCCAAATATATGGCAATATTAAACCTGCAATTACTGAAGTTCTATCAAGGAGATAAAATACAATTATAAGAAGATACAATCATGAACAAAAAGAAAATGATCCTCATCGGCGTGGCTATCGTAGTGATAGTGGCCGGAGGAATATGGCTCTTCGGTGGTTCGTCTGCCAAGCATAAAGTAACTTACACCACGGCAACCGTCAGCAAGGGTGAGATATCCGAGTCGGTAACAGCAACGGGTACCATCGAACCGGTGACGGAAGTCGAAGTCGGTACGCAGGTCAGCGGTATTATCGACAAGATATATGTAGATTATAATTCGGAAGTGAAAAAAGGGCAGCTTATCGCCGAGATGGACCGGGTGACACTACAAAGCGAACTGGCCTCCCAACGCGCCACTTACAACGGTGCCAAAGCCGAATACGAGTATCAGCAGAAGAACTATGAACGTAACAAAGGCTTACATGCCAAGCAACTTATCAGCGATACCGATTACGAGCAGTCGCAATATAACTACGAAAAGGCAAAGAGTAGTTACGAAAGCAGTCAGGCATCTTTGGCGAAGGCCGAACGTAACTTGTCGTACGCGACGATTACCTCTCCTATCGACGGCGTTGTTATCAGCCGCGACGTGGAAGAAGGCCAAACGGTAGCTTCCGGTTTCTCAACGCCGACTCTCTTCACCATTGCCGCCGACCTGACACAGATGCAAGTCGTGGCCGACATAGACGAGGCCGATATAGGCGGGATCGTAGAAGGACAACGTGCCTCGTTCACTGTGGATGCTTATCCGAATGATGTGTTCGAAGGTGTAGTGACTCAAATCCGTTTGGGAGACGCCAGTTCCAGTAGCACAACCACTTCCTCCAATACCGTGGTGACGTACGAAGTGGTTATCTCCGCCCATAATCCGGACCTAAAACTGAAACCTCGATTGACTGCCAATGTGACTGTTTATACGCTCGATCGGAAGAATATTCTCAGCGTGCCTTCACGTGCCTTGCGCTTCACGCCCGAAAAGCCGCTTATTGGCGAGAAGGATATCGTGAAAGATTGTCAGGCCGAACATAAGCTTTGGACCCGCGAAGGCAATACATTCACCGCGCATCCCGTAGAAATAGGTATCTCCAACGGAGTGAATACTGAAATCATCAGCGGCATTGCCGACGGCACGCAGGTAATAACCGAGGCTACCATAGGTAGCATGCCCGGCGAAAGCGGAGCCAATATGGGACAAGATACTAGCGGAGGCGAGAAAAGCCCTTTCATGCCCGGCCGTCCCGGAGGTAACAAGAAGAAAAACTAAAATTATGAGCAAAGTAGTTATTGAACTTCAGAATATCAAGCGGAACTTTCAGGTAGGTGACGAAACCGTTCACGCCTTGCGCGGTATTTCGTTCACCATCTCCGAAGGCGAGTTCGTCACGATCATGGGGACATCAGGCTCAGGAAAATCAACGCTCTTGAACACCCTTGGATGTCTGGACACTCCTACCAGTGGTGAATATTATTTGGATGGAATCTCCGTGCGCACAATGAGCAAATCACAACGTGCGGTACTGCGTAACCGCAAAATTGGCTTCGTCTTCCAAAGCTACAACCTGCTGGCAAAGACCACTGCTGTAGAGAATGTAGAACTACCGCTAATGTACAATTCCTCTGTTTCGGCAGCCGAAAGACGCAAGCGCTCCATCGAATCTCTGCAAGCTGTAGGTTTGGGTGACCGTTTGGAACATAAATCCAACCAAATGTCCGGCGGACAGATGCAACGTGTAGCCATTGCCCGCGCTTTAGTCAACAACCCGGCTGTGATTCTGGCAGACGAAGCCACCGGTAACCTTGATACACGTACTTCTTTCGACATATTGGTCCTATTTCAGAAGCTACATGCCGAAGGACGTACCATCATCTTCGTCACCCACAACCCTGAGATAGCGCAGTACAGTAGCCGGAATATTGTGTTACGTGACGGTCAGGTAAAGGAAGACAATCTCAATCAGAATATTCTTAACGCAGCCGATGCACTGGCAGCCTTACCCAAACAGGAGGAAGATTAATGAACGGAACCAATCTTTTCAAAATAGCCCTGCGAGCCTTGAACAACAACAAGCTCCGTGCTTTCCTTACCATGCTCGGCATCATCATCGGTGTGGCATCCGTCATCACGATGCTTGCCATCGGGCAAGGTTCAAAGAAAAGCATTCAGGCACAAATAGCCGAAATGGGATCGAATATGATCATGATTCATCCCGGCGGTGATATGCGCGGCGGTGTTCGTCAAGATCCAAGCGCCATGCAAACATTGAAGCTGGCTGATTATGAAGCCTTATGCAACGAAACGAGTTTCTTGTCAGCCGTCAGCCCTAATGTTTCTTCGAGCGGACAACTAATTGCCGGCAATAATAACTACCCTTCTTCTGTCAGCGGAGTAGGTACGGAATATCTCAAGATACGCCAACTCAGCGTAGACAATGGTGCCATGTTTACCGATGCCGACATACAGACTTCCGCTAAAGTTTGCGTCATCGGAAAAACGATTCAGGACAACCTCTTCCCAGGTGGACAAGACCCAGTAGGGCGCATCATCCGTTTCAATCAAGTCCCCTTCCGCGTGGTGGGTGTCCTTAAAGCCAAAGGTTACAACTCCATGGGCATGGACCAGGACGATGTCGTTCTTGCCCCCTATACCACAGTCATGAAGAGGCTGCTGGCACAAACCTACCTGCAAGGTATATTCGCCTCCGCCCTTACCGAAGACATGACTGACAATGCCACCGAAGAAATAACCGAATTGTTACGAAGAAATCATAAGTTGAAAGAGAGTGACGATGACGACTTCACCATCCGTAGCCAGCAGGAACTCAGCTCCATGCTGAACTCCACCACCGATCTCATGACCACCCTGCTTGCCTGCATAGCCGGCATCTCGTTGGTAGTAGGCGGCATCGGTATCATGAATATCATGTATGTCAGTGTTACGGAGCGCACCCGTGAAATAGGTCTGCGTATGTCTGTCGGTGCCCGTGGCGTGGATATCCTGAGTCAATTCCTGATAGAAGCCATCCTTATCAGCATCACCGGAGGTATCATCGGCGTCATTATCGGATGTGGTGCCAGCTGGGTAGTAAAGAGTGTAGCTCATTGGCCCATCTTCATCCAACCCTGGAGCGTATTCCTCTCCTTTGCCGTATGTACCGTTACCGGCGTCTTCTTCGGATGGTATCCGGCAAAAAAGGCGGCGGATCTAGATCCGATAGAGGCGATAAGATACGAGTAAGAAGTTGTGAGTTATTAGTTATAAGTTATTTGCTGACGTTTCTAAAATAAATAGTGCGTAGCCCGATTACAAACAAATAACTTATAACTCACAACTAATAACTATATTTTTCTATCTTTGTAATATATGAAACAAGTGCTCAATTCTCAATCCCGCCTTGTTGAAATTCTGACGCATATCATTGGGTGGGGAATCGTATTCGGATTCCCTTTCCTGATGATGAGTCGCAGCGGTTTCAACATAACATGGATGGATTATCTGCGTCACGGCAGTATAATTCCTCTCTCATTTCTTATTGTATTCTACGTCAACTACTTCTTCCTGATTCCCCGCTATTTGTTCGAGGGACGCATCAAGCAATATCTGATTTGGAATGCATTACTGATCATCTGCATTGCTGCCGGTGCTCATTTGTGGCAAGAGTATGCTTTTCACAATTATGTGAAAGGTGTCGGCGAAAAAGGCGGAAGACGCCAAGGACCTCCCAAATGGATATTCATTATGCGTGATGTATTCTCCATGATACTGACAGTAGGATTAAGCGCCGCAATCAAGATGAGTGGACGTTGGGTACAAGTGGAAGCCGCTCGTCGTGAAGCGGAAAAAAGCCGTACGGAGGCCGAATTAAAGAATCTGCGCAACCAACTCAATCCACATTTCTTGCTCAATACACTAAATAATATCTACGCTTTAATTGCCTTCGATACTGAAAAAGCACAAGCTGCCGTACAGGAGTTGAGTCGTCTGCTTAGGCATGTATTGTATGATAATCAACAGAGTTTTGTCACTTTGGATAAAGAGATGGACTTTATTCGCAACTATATAGAACTGATGCGCATCCGTCTGGCATCCAATGTCACTGTAGAAACACAGTTCGACGTCAATCCGGATAGTCGTACAGAAATAGCTCCGCTCATTTTCATCTCGCTCATAGAGAATGCCTTTAAACATGGCATCTCGCCCACCGAACCCAGTTTCATCCGCATCCACTTCAGTGAAAGCCTTGGAGAGGTAAGCTGTGAAATCACCAACAGCTACCATCCCAAAAACCAAACTGACAAAAGTGGAAGCGGCATTGGACTGGAACAGGTGCGGAAACGATTGGAATTGACCTATCCCGGTCAGTATACTTGGCAGCAAGGAGAAAGCGAGAACGGAAAAGAATATAAATCAAGTTTAGTGATTAGTGTTTAGTGATTTGTTTATCATCGCGTTATGTTCTTTCATCGCATGTAAACATCAACTAATCACTAATCACTGATCACTAATCATTATTATCATGAATCTGAAATGTGCAATCGTAGATGACGAACCTTTAGCTTTAAGTCTGATGGAAAGCTACGTCAACAAAACTCCATTCCTCGCATTGGAAGGAAAATACTCCAGTGCTGTACAAGCCATGAAAGAATTACCGGACAAGCAAATCGACCTGCTCTTTCTTGATATTCAGATGCCGGAATTAAATGGGTTGGAATTTTCTAAAATGGTAGCACCAACTACCCGCATCATCTTCACCACCGCCTTTGGGCAGTATGCCATAGACGGTTACAAAGTCAACGCATTAGATTATCTATTGAAACCCATCTCTTACGTCGATTTTCTGCAAGCCGCCAACAAAGCTGTTCAATGGTTTGAGCTTTCACAGCAGCCCAAAGAAGAAATTCAAAGTATTTTCGTAAAGAGTGACTACAAACTAGTACAAATTGAGTTAAAGAAAATCCTATACATAGAGGGTCTGAAAGACTATATCAAAATCTACGAAGAAGATGCTGCAAAGCCCATCCTATCGTTGATGAGCATGAAAGCTATGGAAGACCTTCTACCTTCCTCACGTTTTATGCGAGTACATCGTTCCTACATCGTTCAGAAAGACAAAATACGTATAATCGATCGCGGACGCATTGTCTTTGGAAAGAATTATATTCCGATAAGTGACAGCTACAAACAGGTTTTTCAGGAGTTTTTAGACAAAAGGAGTTAAAAGAATTTCTCTGACCATCGATAAAATTAATAATTCTGTCGATTTTATTACAGAATCCTATTGCATATTAAAAGATGTTTTTTTACCTTTGCATCGAACAGATAGGAGTTGTGAAACTCCCCCAATAGAATAGTTTAGTTAAGTCTAGTTTAGTTTTTGTGTGAAGC